>JAJZEE010000071.1 GCA_021805735.1 Bacillota bacterium | reverse complement strand
TTCCGATCTGGGTAAAAGATGGTCATGAACGGGGTTCAGTTCTCTCTAAATATAATATTCGACAGGGAGTGACAACCTCCTTGTGTCCTGAAAAATACGGTCGTTCCTGCTATGCCTGGCCGGATCATGCGTTGTACTGCCGCTCGAACAGGTGCGGCCCAAAGGCCGCAAAGCTCGCTGCAGTACAACGCATGATCCGGCCAGGCGAGTCACTTCATTGCCCTTGCGTCTCTGTTCAGACACGGTTGCGCCGAACTCGCTTTGAGCAACATGATAACGGGGTGGCAACGTGTCAGTGGTGGCGGCCCGCGCTCGTTTCCTGTAGACTCACGGTAAGAAACGCCTAGGAGGGGTGGGTCGATGGGTGTAACGGTGCGCGCGGCGATGAAGGTAGGCGGGCTACGGCACTGTCGCGTGGTGGCGGGCGAAGGGGGGCTTGATCGGTCCATTGAATATGTGACCGTCATGGAAGTGCCGGATGTCGTGCGCTGGTTGAAGGGCAAGGATTTTTTGTTGACGAGCCTGTACGCGATCAAGGATGATGCGGCGGCGCAGGAGCAATTGATCGGACAACTTGCCGCTGTCGGTTCGGCCGCGATCGCGATCAAGACGCATCGCTTTTTGACAGAGGTTCCGGAAGGGATCTTGCGGGCTGCGCATGAACTGAATTTCCCGGTGATTGAAATCGATGCGGACGTGACGTACATCGACATCCTGACGCCGCTCATGAGTCGCATCCTGGATGAGGGGAGCGCGGAGCGCGAGAGTCTTGAGCCATACCTCAAGTGGCTGACAGAAGTGGCGCTGGAGGGTCAGGGTGTGCCGGCGATGCTCGACGCCATCGATCGCATTGTCGAAAATCCGGTGACGCTGGAGACCGATCTGCCGCTCGAAGCAGGTCGCTCGTCTGTGTTCCCGATCCCTTTGTCGGTGGAGCAACGGGCGGCGCTGCGCAAGGCGAAGCACCCGCTGCGGATGACGCGCAAAAGGCGCGAGGGCGGCGATACACCGTGCCTGGTGGCGCCGCTCGTGTTGCGGCGAGAGGTGCGCGGCTATTTGACGTGCTGGCAAGTGGGACGGGCGCTGCGCGAGGTGGATCTGAATGTGCTGGAGCGCGCGTTGCCGCTGCTGGCGCTTGAGGTATTGAAACTGCAGGCGGAGATTGACGTGGCGCAAAAGTACCAGAGTGACTTTCTCGCCGACATACTTCTCGGCCACCCGGTACCACCGCGCGAATTGGCGGAGAAGTCGCGGATATTCGGGTGGGATTTTCATCTGACGTATCAGATCGTGGTTTTTGATGTGGATGATTTTGCCCGCGTTACGGCCGAATTCGCGGGCGATGAGTTGCGCATCCAGGAATTTAAGCGCTCTCTACTGCGCTTTGTGGAACGAGCGGCGCGGACGGCGCTTGTACAGACGATCGTGTCTGCGCGCAGCGATGAGATCGTGCTGCTGTGGCCACTGCAAGACGCGCCCTCCATGGGTTCAGACGCGCAGAAGCATACGGTGTCAGGCGCGTCGGCAGAAGCGGCTTCTGAGGACGCGCGCGCAGACGCAGGCGCAGGCGCGCCTGCGGGCGCGAATGCCGCTGCAGGCCGCGCTGTTGCAGCGTGGCCCGAGGAAGCGGAGGTGAGCGCGTTCGCCGAACGGATCAAGGCGGCGATTCGCCAGGAGTTTCCGGGGATGACGCTGACCGCCGGGGTGGCGCGTCCTTATCCTGGTGTGGCAGGCATTGCGACTGGCTATCAGGAAGCGGTGCGTGCGATTGCTCTTGGCCGGTCGGCGCGTGGGCGAGACTCGGTGATCCGCTTTGCCGATCTGGGTGTCTATCGCATCCTCAGCCCCCGTGCGGACGAGCGCGAATGGGCGGCGTTTTACGCGGAGACAATCGGACCGTTGCGCCGTTATGACCAGGAACGGGGCGCACGGCTGATGGAAACGCTGTCGGCCTACTTTGCCTGCGACTACAACCTGACCGTTACTGCAGAAACACTATACATCCATGTGAACACATTGAAATACAGGCTGCAAAGGATCGAAGAGTTGACCGATTGCCAGATCGGCAGCGCGGAGGGGCGACTCAAGTTGCACATTGGCCTCAAGCTCGATGCTCTCTCCAGCCATGTTGACAGCCTCTCGGCATTCGTTTTCCCCGACTGGAACTGAGGGTTTGTTGAATGGGCCAAATTGAGACAAGTAATTCTGGTGCTTATCGACAAGTGCAAGACTGGGCGAAGCGCTTATAATGATGAAGCGCAATTATTTGAATAATCTTTAGAATGGGGGAATTTTCATGGCCAAAACGGCCCTGGAGAAGGCAGGCGCCGATGGCGACGGTCTCAGCCTGTCGCGCTATCAGTGGCGGGCGTTGTGGGCGTCGACGGCTGGGTATGCCATGGATGGACTGGATTTGATGGTGATTTCGTACGTCATGGTGGCGCTGATCAAGGCGTTTCACTTGACGCCGTCGCAAGCAGGCGGGATCGCGACGATCACGCTGATGGGCGCCGTGCTCGGCGGATATGTATTTGGCATCCTGGCGGATCGCTATGGTCGTGTACGCACGTTTTCCTATAGTATTCTGATCTTCGCTTTGTTTACGGGTCTTACGGCGCTCTCGCCGAACCTCGCCTGGTTGAATATCACGCGCTTTTTGGCCGGGATTGGCCTTGGCGGTGAATTTGGCATCGGCATGACGCTCGTCACCGAGGCCTGGCCGCGCACGTATCGGTCACGGGGCACGGCGATTGTGGCGGTTGGCTTTCAACTCGGCATGGTCGTGGCGCTGCTCGCGTCGATGTGGCTGGTGCCGATTTTCGGTTGGCGGGGCGCGTTTGTCTTTGGCGCGTTGCCTGCGCTGTTTGCTTGGTGGGTTCGCCGCAATCTGGATGAACCGACCCTGTGGACCGCCGCCCGCGATAGTGGGCGGGCGCACGGCATGCCGCTCAAGCATCTGTTTTCGTCGCCGCGGATCACGGCGACGACCATTGGGCTGACGATTATGACGAGTGTGCAGAATTTTGGTTTCTACGGCATCATGGTCTGGCTTCCGACCATGCTGGCAAAGCAACTCGGGTTCTCATTCAATCAATCGCTGACGTGGACGATGGTGACGATCTTTGGGATGATTATCGGCATTGTCGTGTTTGGCACGTTCGCAGACCGCATGGGTAGACGGCCGGCGTATCTCACCTTTCAGATTGGCGCCGCAGTGATCGTCTGGATCTTCTTTAAACAGACAGCACCCGTGGCGTTGTTATTGCTCGGCGCCGTTATGGGCTTCTTCGTCAATGGGATGATGGGCGGCTATGGCGCCATTCTCGCCGAGCACTATCCGACAGAAGCGCGGTCGACAGCGGAAAACTTCATCTTTAACACGGGTCGCGCGGTCGGTGGGTTCGGTCCTTTTGTGATCGGAACGCTCGCCCTGACGCAGTCGCTCAGTTCGGCGCTCGGCTTTCTGTCGGCGATCTACGTGTTGGCGGCGCTCGCGATGCTCTTCCTTGTACCGGAGACGAAGGGGAAGGCTCTGGCGTAGAACGGGTTGCGCTGTTTCGTCCAATTGAACAATAGAATGACAACTGTATTGGCTGTTCCGATGTATCGGTGCAGATCGATGCGTGGTACATTCGTGGCACAGCGGCCTTGCGGACGATCGCGGGGCCGCAGTGCATTCGGAGGGGGATGCAGCGTGTCTAAAGCCGTTCGGGATACTGGTTATCGCAACACCCTGCTTACGTTGATTGATAAATTTGCGCAGATTGGTCGCGGCTCGAACGGAGTAGGTGTTACACGACTGGCGTATAGCGCGAGTGACTGGCGATCGCGGGAGCAATTTTTGGCGCTCTGCCGCGCTGAGGGCATGACTGCGCGAATTGATGCAGCGGGCAATGTCGTGGCGCGGCGCCTGGGGCGCAAACCGGATTTGCCGGCGGTGGCGGTCGGGTCGCACCTGGATACGGTGAAAGAAGGCGGTCGCCTGGATGGGGCGCTCGGCGCCTTGGCGGCCCTAGAAGTCGTGCGCCGTCTGAATCGCGAAGGGGTTGCGACGGATCGGTCAATTGAAGTGATTGCGTTTGCCGGTGAGGAGTCGACGCGTTTTTCGCTGGCGACCATCGGCAGCCGCGCGATGGCTGGTCTGCTTGACGTCGAGACGGCTGGCGCGCTGACAGATGAACAGGGGATGACGCTCACGGACGCGGTCAGGGCGCGCGGGCTGCGGTTCGGGGACTTTCCCATGGCGCGACGCAGGCAGGATGAACTCGCGGCCTTCGTAGAACTGCATATCGAACAGGGACCGACGCTTGAAGCGGTTGGCGCCGCGATTGGTCTTGTGACAGCGATTGCGGCGGCGACGCGCTACCGGGTCGTGATCGACGGGGTGGCTGGCCACTCGGGTACGACGGGGATGGGCATGCGTCGCGATGCGCTCGCGGCGGCGGCGCAAGTGGTGTTGCTTGTGGAGCGGCTGGCCGGCGAAGAGGGGCGCGCTGACACGGGAACGGTGGGCGTGTTGCGTTTATGGCCGGGCAGTCCCAATACGATTCCCTCACGGGTCGAACTCATCGCCGAATTCCGCGCGGCGGACCTGACGAAAAAGAGAGATCTCAGTGTTCTCTGGCAGCGTCGGCTGCAGGGAATTGCGCGCGACCGGGGTGTGCAAATTCAGGCCGACACGTTGTCGGATGACACGCCGGTGGCGCTGCCGGACACGATTCGAAGCGCAGCGCGCGAAGCCTGTGAGGCGGGCGGATACGAGTATCGCGAGATGATCAGCGGTGCGGCGCACGACTGCATGAACATGGCGACATTGTGTCCGGCGGGGCTGATCTTCATTCCGTCGGTGCGCGGTGTCAGTCATCATCCGGATGAGGATTCGCGGGAGGAACACCTGTTGGCGGGTGTGGATGTGCTGTACCGTACTGTCACCCGTTTGGCTGGCGCTTAATCGCGGGAAGCGCGACGTCAGGCGCTTGGGGCGGCGGGAGACGCGCGGTATGGACGCCTGACCGCAGGAGGCCCGCGGTCAGGCGGAGGGGATGGAGGTGTGGGAGCGGTGAGTACGGTTCGGTCGATGAACGATGTGAGGAAAGCGGCGATGCGAGAACTTCCGGAGCGGGAGACGCGCGGGTTCTCGGAATCTGCGTCTGGTGGGATGCGTGGGCAGAGTGAGTCTCTGGCGCAGATTGGCGGCGTGCTGTTTAACCAGCAGGTAAGTACGCGGTATTGGCATCTGGCAGTGTCTGCGCCCACGGCTGCGGCCGCGTGCGCGCCTGGCCAGTTCTTCTATCTGCGTTGCGGCGACGATGGGGAGCCGCTGCTGCGGCGGCCGATGAGTGTCTATCAGATCCACCGGGAGCGTGGGGAGTTGCACTTCCTGTATGCCGTCAAAGGGGTGGGCACGACGCGTTTGGCCCAATTGCGGACGGGAGACAGTCTCGATATGGTGGGTCCGCTCGGCCATGGCTTCACGCTCCATCCAGACTGGCGCGGCGTGCTGCTGGTGGCGCGCGGTGTCGGTCTCGCGACTCTCGGTCCCGTCGCGGCCGCCGCAAACCGCATGGGCATCCGCGTGACCGCAGTGCTCAGCGCGCAGACGGAGCGCGATGTGCTGTCTGAGTCTTATATGCGCTCCTGTGGCGCCTGCACCTTGGTCGTGACAGATGACGCCGGAACGAGCGGCGTGGCGGCCATGCGTGAACTCGTGGCGAACATTTTGGCTAGTGAACCGATCGATGCGCTGTTTACATGCGGATCGCAGCGACTGACCGCATTGCTGCAAGAGATGGCGGCCGAACGGGGATTGCCTGGGCAAGCGGCGCTGGAGGAACCGATGGGGTGTGGCCTCGGTGTCTGTTACTGCTGCGTACGCCCCTTTGCGCGCAAGGAAGGAATCGAACAGTTGCGCGTCTGTCGAGACGGCCCGGTATTTCCGCTCGCTGAGGTGATCACGCGGTAAGGTTGAGCGCATCGCCGAGTCAAAGTGATCACATGGCGAATTGAAGGTTGGTGGTGGAATGAATTTGGTGGATATGCGAGTGGCGGTAGGGGGCCTCATGCTGCAAAATCCCGTGATGCCCGCGTCGGGAACGTTTGGTGAAGAGATGGCGCAGGTGATCGACTTGAACGCACTGGGCGCGCTCGTGACCAAGAGTGTGACACCGCTTCCACGCATGGGCAACCGCTCGCCGCGGGTGGCGGAGACGATGGCGGGCATGCTTAATTCCGTCGGAATTCAAGGCAAAGGCATCACCGCATTTGTGCGCGATACGGTTCCATTTTACCGCGAATTTCAAAGCCCACTCGTTGTGAGCGTTTCGGCGGACACGGCGGATGAATTTGCGGACCTGGCCTCCAGCGCGACAGTGCCAGGAGTTGCGGCGCTCGAAGTGAACATCTCCTGTCCAAATCTCGAGGATGACGGTCGTTCGTACGCGATGGATCCGGTGCAGACGCGACGCGTTCTGGAAAAGGTGCGGGCAGCGACGCGCTTGCCCTTGTGGGCCAAGCTCACGCCAAACACGGGCGCGCTGACGGAGGTGGCCCAGGCGGCGGAAGCGGCGGGTGCGGATGCGCTGGTCGTGGCCAACACCATTCTTGCGATGGCGATCGACGTGGAAACAAGAAAGCCTAAGATCGGGAATGTGATGGGCGGATTGTCCGGTCCGGCGATCAAGCCGATCATTGTGCGCATGGTCTACCAGACGGCGCGCGCGGTGCGTATCCCGATCATCGGGTGTGGAGGCATTGCCAGCGGGAATGACGCCCTCGAATACCTGCTCGCCGGGGCGTCGGCTGTGCAGGTGGGCACGTATAATTTTGTGCAGCCCACTGCGATGCTGACCATCATCGCCGAGATGGAAGCGTATGCAACACGCCATGGCGTCACTCGTATCGCGGATCTGATCGGCGCGGCGCAACAGATGTAGCGTCGATCAGATCGACCGGGTGCGCTATGCAAGGGGGCCGAGTGGTTAACGACAGCGCGTCGGTTGAAAAAACTCGGAGAACTCTTCAGCTAGCTTAAATGGATCTTCTGTGATGAAGTCGCACGCGCGTTTGCGCTTCAAGTCATCGAGCGCCGCAAAGTGGTTGAGTATGCTTGCGCCGGTCTCATGCAGGAGCTGCCGTGTCCACTGCTCCGGAGAGTCAAAATAAAGCACGATCTCGTCGCGCGCGAATGAGGTGATGAGTCCCAATTGGAACGCCTCTCGCACGACTGTCGCGTCAAATTGAACCGGTGTCAGAACGCGTACACCTGCGTCCTCAAGCCTGTTTACTCCTTCTGCCGCGCGTACGGCGACCGTGAGCGTTTCGTCGCACACCGCCCCTAGAGCGCGAAGTGTCGGCAACCAGTAGCGAAAGTAACTCGCCGATGTGTTGACGATGTCTGACACATGCAACACCCGCGTGCCTTTGCGCAGGTCCGCTAACGGGCGCCCGTCTGCGTCAACGAGTTGCTGGCCGCCGTCCTTGAACAAGAACAGGTGGGGTAATTTGAGGGCGCGGGCAAGCGGAAGGGAGAAGAACCAGTCGCGGCGTTCACCCCCGGAGATCACCGTGGGGATTTTTGTTTCAAGGGTGCGATAAAAGTCGGTCAGCAACGTCATGGCTTCCTGATAGCGGGTGTCGCGTTCGAGTTCGTCGCTGATGATTGCCCAGATGGCTGTCGCCTTGGCGGCGCGATCGACGTCGGTCGCGAGCAGCGCGGTAATGCGATTCAGGATATCGCCCACGGAGGGTCCGACGAGATTCTCGACATTGATGTAAAACGGTCCGGGGCGGCCAGAAGTATACCAGAAAGGCAGGTCTTGCGGGTCTCTTCGCACGCGGATGGCTTCAGTCTCGATGAGTCGCTGGAGCAAACGATTGCGGACGTCGTTCGGGGTGACGCGAGCGTTGTTCAAAGGAATTAACTCCTCAAGTCGCATGTTTTTTTATTGCCTTCTATTATATAGCAGAGCACACGCTGCTTTTCAAGGTATGCTATGGTTAATTTGCGTTCGTTGGGCGTCGTGCCAGCGCCGTAAAAAAGCAGTTCCATCTCCATGTGCGGCTCTTGTCCTATTGTATGCTATAATGCGGTGGATCAAGTTATGCCTTGCTCTGCGCCGATGTTTACCGGAGTTGCTGGTGTCCGGCAGATGCTAAAACCTCTATGAACATTCAACCACGCTGATCGCAGCGATCTTCGTGACATTCTGTTGCCCTGCCGCCCGCATTCCAGGCGTTTCGGGCAGCCATCTGACCCTGCGTGGGGTCGCTTTCTTTGTCCTATCTCAGAAAATCGCAGCGGGCGCTGTTCGGCCTGGCAAACATGTACGGGAGGGTTGCTAGCGTGAAGCACGTGATCAGCGCCAAGCATTTTACAAACGCAGACATACTTAGTTTAATTGAGACAGCGATCCAGATGGAACAGATAAAGAAGCAGGGTCACGGCCTCAATTTGGCCGGGCGCATCATGGGCGCACTCTTTTTTGAACCGTCCACCAGAACCCGGCTGTCCTTTGAGAGTGCGATGCTGAGACTCGGCGGGCAGGTCATCAGCACTGAAAATGCGCGGGAGTTTTCATCTGCAGTGAAAGGCGAGACGTTGGAAGACACCATTCGGGTCGTCGAGGGGTACGTGGATGTGATCGTCCTGCGCCACCATGAGATTGGCGCCGCCGCGAGGGCGGCGAACGTCAGCGCCGTTCCGGTCATTTCCGCAGGCGACGGCGCGGGAGAACATCCCACCCAGGCCCTTCTCGATACGTTTACCATCGCGCGCGAGTTGTCGCGGCTGGATGATTTGACAATCGCGTTGGTGGGAGATCTGATGTACGGTCGGACGGTGCACTCACTCGTCTATATGCTCAGTCAGTTTCCGAAAATACATTTTTTGTGCGTGTCGCCTTCGACAACCCCGCTGCCCCGCGACGTGGTTGATTTTGCAACGACGCGCGGAGCATCTGTGCAGATAGAGAACGACCTTGGTCGGGCGGCAGAGGCTTCTGACGTGATCTATCAGACACGGGTGCAAAAGGAACGGTTCCACTCTATGGAGGACTATGAGGCCGTCAAGGGGCAGTATATCATCGACGAACACATCTTGGCCCGCATGAATGAGAAAGCGATCATCATGCATCCGTTGCCGCGCGCCGGAGAAATTGCGCCGACAGTAGACGCGGACCCCAGGGCCGCCTATTTCCGGCAGTCGCATTACGGTGTGCCCGTGCGCATGGCTTTACTGGCCCGCTGTCTGGCATAGCAGGAATGACCGTATTTCAGGATACTGTCCTTCCTTTGATAGAGACGATTACAGCGACGAAGGTGAAACGGAGGGTGAATCGTGGGTCGATTATTGAAGGGCGGTCAGGTGGTCAATCCTGTAACAGGTTCTATCGCAAGTCTGGATGTCTTGCTGGAAGGGAACATGGTTGCCGCCATGGGCGCTGATCTTGCGCACACGGATCACGAAGTGATCGAGGTGACCGGACAATATGTGCTGCCGGGGTTAATCGATCCGCATGTGCACCTGCGTGAGCCCGGCCAAACGCACAAGGAGACGATCGCCACCGGTACCATGGCTGCGGCTGCGGGCGGTTTCACGCAGATCTGTTGCATGCCCAATACCGCTCCTGTTACAGATGAGGAACAGACAGTCCGTTACATCCGCGAGGAGGCGCAGCGTTGCGGGTATGCCACGGTACACCCGATAGCCGCCATCACGACAGGACTGCGGGGAACTGAGCTCACCGATTTTGCCGCCTTGCGGCGCGCTGGCGCTGTCGGATTTTCTGACGATGGCAGGGGTGTGCAATCGGCGGCGGTGATGCGGCAGGCGCTGCTGACTGCAAAGGCGCTGGCGGCGCCGATTGTGGTGCACGCGGAAGACGAGACGCTCTCGGCGGGCGGGTGCGTGCATGCCGGAGAGGCGGCGCAGCGACTGGGACTGCGCGGCATACCCAGCAGCGCCGAGACAGTCATGATCGCGCGCGATATCATTCTGGCCGAAGAGACTGGCGCACATGTGCACATGTGTCATGTCAGCCCCGAGGAGGCGGTGGCGGCGATTCGCGCTGGACAAGGGCGCGGCGTGCGCGTCACAGCCGAAGTCACGCCGCATCATCTGCTGCTGACCGACGCAGAACTGGAAACCTGGGGGGCGCTTGCCAAAGTCAACCCGCCGCTGCGCGCGGAACGCGATCGCCAGGCGTGCATACGGGGCCTGCTGGACGGCACTCTCAGCATGATCGCCACCGATCACGCTCCTCACACGGAGCAGGACAAGGCGCGTGGGATCGCCGATGCGCCGTTTGGCTTTGTGGGACTGGAAACCAGTTTTCCGCTTTTGTTCACGGCGTTTGTCGCAAGCGGTGTCATGCCGCTGGCGGAACTCGTCAGACTGATGTCAACCGAGCCAGCCCGGGTGTTCGGTTTGCGTGGAGGACAGATCAGGGTCGGAGAATGGGCCGACATCACTGTGATTGATCCACGCCAGACAAGAGTGGTCAACCCTGCAGAATTCCGGTCTAAAGGCCGCAACACTCCATTTGCGGGGAGGGTGCTTGCAGGGTGGCCCACACTCACTATTCATGCAGGCCGCACTGTGTTTGCAAGCTGACCGGAAAGGGTGAATTGGATGAAGGCCAAGCTGGTTCTCGAAGACGGCACAGTGTTTGTCGGTGAGCATTTTGGGGCGAGCGGCGAAGTGCTGGGAGAAGTTGTGTTTAACACGGGAATGACCGGCTATCAGGAAATCCTGACCGACCCGTCGTATTATGGACAAATTGTGACGCTGACGTATCCGCTGGTTGGCAATTATGGCTGTACAGTCGACGATGTTGAGTCGACCAAGCCTCACGTGCGGGGTTTCGTCGTCCGGGAATTAGCGCAGTTTCCCAGCCATTACCGCAGTCAGTTCTCACTCCATGACTATCTGCTGCGCGAACAGATCGTGGCCATTGCCGGAATCGATACCCGCAAACTGACGAGAATTTTACGTGTTTATGGCACGATGCGCGGCATGATCACAACATTTGACACGGAGGAGAGCGAACTGCTTGACCGCGTGCGCGCCTACGAACGCGTGCGCGATCAGGTGAAACAGGTGACTACACGGCAGGCGTACCGCATGCCTGGCGAGGGGTTGCGGGTGGTGTTGCTCGATTTCGGAACGAAAATGGGCATCCTGCGATCACTTCGGGCGCGCGGCTGCGATGTGGTTGTCCTGCCTGCTCATTCCTCCCGGGAGGAGATCCTGTCCTGGCGACCACTGGGAATCATGATGTCAAATGGCCCTGGGGACCCTGCCGATCTGATGGACATCGTCGACACGGTGCGGTCATTGATCGGGCAGGTGCCGATCTTCGGAGTTTGCATGGGCCATCAGGTGTTGTCACTGGCCTGTGGCGCCGTGACGGAGAAACTGTGCTTTGGCCATCGGGGAGTGAATCACCCCGTGAAAGACCTGCGCACCGGCCGCGTCTACATGACGTCGCAAAATCATGGCTACGTAGTCCGGGAAGGCTCCCTGACGGGCACCGATCTGGAACTGACACACATCAACCAAAATGACGGAACAGTCGAAGGCGTGAGGCATCGCAGTGCATCCGCCTATTCCGTGCAGTACCATCCCGAAGCCCGTCCGGGCCCAGATGACAGCGATTATTTGTTTGACGAGTTTATCACGGATATCAAGCGGTTTTGGAAAGGGGACGACGAGCATGCCCAAGCGCGCTGACATTGCGACGATCCTGGTCATCGGGTCCGGCCCCATCGTGATTGGCCAGGCGGCCGAATTTGACTACGCGGGCACACAGGCGTGTCACGCGCTGCGCGAAGAAGGACTGCGGGTCGTACTCGTGAATTCCAACCCCGCGACCATCATGACGGATCCGGAGACGGCAGATCGCGTGTACGTGGAACCCTTGACCACGGAGTTTCTCGCCCAGATCATTCGTCAGGAACGTCCGGATGGATTGCTGGCCACACTGGGTGGCCAAACCGGGTTGAATCTTGCAGTGTCATTGGCGGAAGCCGGAGTGCTGGCGCAGGAGAGCGTTGAACTGCTGGGAACTCCGCTTGCGTCGATCAAACGCGCCGAAGATCGGGAACTCTTCCGGACATTGATGGGAGATTTGGGTGAACCGATTCCCGAGAGCGCCATCGTGACATCGATGGAAGAAGCCTGGGCATTCGCTGGACGCGTCGGTCTCCCTGTGATCATCAGACCAGCCTATACGCTTGGCGGAACGGGCGGCGGCCTCGCTCATACGGATGAAGAGTTTGTCGCGACCGTCCGGCTTGGCCTGACGCTCTCTCCCATCGGTCAGGTGCTGATTGAACGCAGTATCGCCGGGTTTAAGGAAATCGAGTATGAGGTGATGCGGGATCGCGCTGATAATTGCATCGTCATTTGCAATATGGAAAATGTCGATCCAGTCGGGATTCACACCGGAGACAGCATCGTCGTCGCGCCGAGCCAGACGCTGACAGACCAGGAATATCAGATGCTCCGCGCCGCCAGTTTGCGGATCATCCGGGCGCTCGGCATCGAAGGTGGATGCAACATTCAGTTTGCCCTGGACCCCGACAGTTTGCAGTATTATGTGATCGAAGTGAACCCGCGGGTCAGTCGGTCAAGCGCGTTGGCCTCCAAAGCGACCGGATATCCGATCGCCAAAGTAGCCGCCAAAATCGCGCTGGGTTACACCCTTGACGAGATCATGAATCCGATCACGGGACAGACATACGCGTGTTTTGAGCCTGCCCTGGACTATGTGGTGACAAAGATACCGCGCTGGCCGTTCGACAAATTTGCGAGCGCGGAGCGCCGTCTTGGCACTCAGATGAAAGCGACAGGCGAAGTCATGGCGCTCGGCCGCACATGGGAAGAGTCGCTCATGAAGGCCGTAAGGTCTCTGGAGATTGGCGTGTCGTCTCTGGAACTGCCGGGGCTGCCTGAGGCCGCTTCCGATGACTTATGGCATAGAGCCGCTCATCCGGACGATGAGCGCCTGTTTGTGCTTTACGAACTGATTCGCCGTGGCGCGCCCATTGACGATATCGCGACGCGGACTGGTGTAGACAGGTTTTTTCTCGCCAAACTGCGCCACATCGAAGAGATCGCGCGCGATCTCCGTGAAGGTCTGACTGATGAACGGCTGTATACGGCCAAACGGGCGGGTTTTGTGGATGAATACATCGCTGGGCTGACGCGCATGCCGGAGCGCCAGATCAAGTTATGGCGTGAGCGTCTGAACCTCTTTCCCGTATACAAAATGGTGGATACGTGCGCGGCAGAATTTGCGGCGCAGACACCGTATTACTACTCCACGTATGAAGACGAAGACGAAGTTCAGGATTCGACCGCGCAAAAGGTTGTGGTTCTCGGGTCAGGACCGATCCGCATCGGTCAGGGCATCGAATTTGACTATTGTTCGGTGCACGCCGCCCTGGCGCTGCGAGCGCACGGGTACGAATCGATTGTCATCAACAACAATCCGGAAACGGTGTCTACCGATTTCAACATGTCGAGCAGACTCTACTTTGAACCATTGCACATTGAAGACGTGATGCACGTCATCGAACGGGAGCGACCTCAAGGAGTGATCGTTCAGTTTGGCGGCCAGACAGCCATCGATTTGGCTGAACCGCTCGCGAAGCGCGGTGTAAAGATTTTGGGCACGTCGGTGGCGAACATTGATCGCGCCGAGAATCGGGAGAAATTTGACGCGCTTCTGGCGGCGCTCGACATACGGCGGCCTGCAGGAAAGGCGGTAACCGGGCTGCAGGAGGCGCTTTTGGCTGCGCGGGAATTGCGCTTTCCCGTTCTGGTGCGCCCGTCTTATGTGCTTGGCGGTCGCGCCATGCAGATCGTCTACTCGGAACAGGAATTGACGGAGTATATCCGGGAGGCGGTGCAGGTGTCGCGTGAACATCCTGTACTGATCGATCGCTACCTGACTGGCGTCGAGGTGGAGGTGGACGCCATCTCCGACGGAGAGACCGTCATCATTCCTGGGATTATGGAGCATGTGGAACGGGCAGGCGTTCACTCCGGCGACTCGATGGCGGTGTATCCGGCCCAGTCGGTCGGCGGCGACCTGCAGGACAAAATTATTGCCAACACGGTGGCTATCGCTCGCGGGCTGAATGTCTGTGGTCTTCTGAATATCCAGTTCGTCATTCATGAGGGACATGTCTACGTGCTGGAAGTCAATCCGCGGTCATCGCGGACTGTTCCCTTTCTCAGCAAGGTGACGGGAGTTCCCATGGTCGACCTGGCCATGAAGGCTGTGTTGGGCGAACGGCTGTCCGATCTTGGCTGGCGCACGGGACTCTTGCCTGCGAAGGGCCGGATTGCGGTCAAAGTGCCAGTGTTCTCCTTCGCTAAACTGCGCGAGGTGGATGTCACACTCGGGCCAGAGATGAAATCCACCGGCGAAGTCATGGGAACGGACGATACGCTCGGCAAGGCGTTGTACAAAGGCATGTTGGCTGCGGGGTTTCGCTTCCCCAGTCACGGCGCGATCATAGCGACCATCGCGGACAAGGATAAGGAAGAAGCTCTTCCCATTTTGCGCGGTCTGTCGCAGTTGGGTTACCACCTGTTTGCCACAGACGGCACAGCGCAGTTCCTGGAACGCTATGGGATCAGGTCCACAACCGTCAATAAAATATCGCAGGGCGGTCCGTCGCTGCTTGACATCATGCGGCGCGGGGAAGCGATCATGGTGATCAATACGCTGACCAGAGGCCGCGCGCCTGAACGCGACGGGTTTCGCATTCGCCGCGAGGCAGTCGAACATGCGATCCCCTGTCTGACTTCGCTGGACACGGCGCGAGCGGTTTATGAAGTGCTCGGAGCCCTGCGCTTTTCCACAAGGCCGATCGAACAAAGCAGGGTAAGGGGTGATGGCGCCCATGCCGGACGTTGAAGTCTTTGCGCACGAGACACTGGGCAAGGATCTGTACGCTCTGACATTCGCCTCGCCGATTGACTTGCGGGCGGGTAACTACCAACCGGGACAGTTTTTGCACATTCGCGTCTCCCAGTCGTTTGATTTCCTGCTCCGGCGTCCGCTGTCCCTGTGCTACGCTGATGTGGACCAGAATCGCCTCACCGTCGTATATCGGACCCAGGGTGCGGGAACAAGGCGGTTGACGGCTTGCAAACCGGGCGACGTGATCGATGTGCTCGGTCCACTCGGTCAGGGGTTTCCGATTCGCGCACAGGACCACCGGACACTGTTAATTGGCGGTGGAGTCGGCGTGCCGCCCCTGCTTGAACTCGCCAAACAGTTGCGGGCTTCCGGAAAGACAGTGCAGACCGTCGTAGGTTTTCAAACCGCCGGGCAGTTGATGCTCGTTGAAGAACTGGCGGCGTACGGCGAGGTGACGGTCATGACGGATGACGGGTCTGCCGGAACGCGCGGCCTGGTTACGACGGCGCTCACGGCTGAACTGTGTTCGCTGGCGGACAGGTATTATGCGTGTGGACCGAGCCCCATGTTAAAGGCGGTGCAGCAAACCATGCGGGTCAGGAACGTGCCGGGGTACCTGTCACTCGAGGAGCGCATGGGCTGCGGCATTGGGATTTGTGTGGGCTGCGTTCACGCTGTCTATCGCGATGGACAGTTGACAAACGCCAAGACGTGCCGGGAAGGCCCCGTCTTTGATGAGCGTGAGGTGGTGTTTGCGTGAATGATCCACAAATGGACGTCGACATCTCCGTCAACCTGCTGTCCCTGCACCTGAAAAATCCCGTCATGCCCGCGTCGGGATGTTTCTCATTCGGCAAGGAAGTCGCGTCCTTCTATGATTTAGGCGTGCTTGGCGCCATCGTCGTAAAGGCGACTACACTGGATGAACGTCTCGGGAATCCCACTCCGCGCGTGGCGGAGACGGCCGCAGGCATGCTGAACTCGATCGGCTTGCAGAATCCTGGCGTAAAACGTGTCATGCAAGAAGAACTCCCCTATTTGAGTCGGTATCGGTCACTTCCCGTGATTGTCAATGTGGCTGGCACAGCGATCGATGATTACGTCGATGTGACAAGGCAGCTATCGTCCAGTCCGGATGTGAGCGCTATCGAACTCAATATCTCCTGTCCAAACGTCAAGTGCGGCGGCATCCAGTTTGGCAGTGATCCGCAGATGGCGGCATCGATGGTCCGCGCGATCAAAGCTGTCGCAACGCACCCCGTTATCGTGAAACTGTCGCCCAATGTCACGGATATCGTAGAGATGGCCGTTGCGTGTGAAGAGGCGGGCGCGGACGGCCTGTCCCTGATCAATACGGTCATTGGCATGACAATTGATCTTGAGCGCCGTCGACCGTTACTCGGAAGTGGCGCCGGAGGCCTGTCGGGACCCGCCATAAAGCCGATTGCCATTCGCATGGTGTACGATGTATTTCGACATGTCAGCATTCCTGTCATAGGCATCGGCGGAATTATGACGGGTGCGGACGTAATCGAATTTCTGATGGCGGGGGCAACCGCTGTGCAAGTGGGAACCGCCAATTTTGTCGATCCGCTGGCCTGTCCGCGGATCATCGATGAGACCCGGGAGTGGTGTGTTCAGCACGGCGTTCGATCCATCCGCGAGATCATCGGGGCGGCGCAACCCGCCAATGGGGGTTGAGCATTGTCACAGGAGGGGAAACGATATGGGCAATGACCATCGGATGCCGGCCGTGCCGCCTGTCTATGTGGCGCTGGATTTTCCCGAAGCGCGACTGGCCCGCGAACTGGTGGCCAGGCTTGGCGATCAGGGAACTCACTATAAGGTGGGATTGCAGCTGTTTCTCGAAGCTGGTCGGTCATTTGTTGAGGAACTGGCGAACAGCGGGAAAAACGTATTTCTCGATTTGAAGTTGCACGACATTCCCAACACAGTCTATGGCGCGACCATGGCTGCGGCCAGGATGGGAGCGCGTTTGCTGACTGTGCATGCGCAGGGGGCAGGGCCCATGATCCAGACGGCTGTGGAGGCGACGTCGGCGCATGGCGGGAACATGGCTATCCTCGCGGTCACCATGCTGACGAGTTTGTCCGACGCAGATGTAAGGTCGCTTGGCTATGACGAGAGAACTTTGAGTGAGCGTGTCGCTCTTTTGGCCTCTCTCGCAGCTCAGGCAGGGGCGCATGGCGTCGTGTGCAGCGCGTTTGAAATCGCCGACGTCCGCGCCGCTGCGGATCTGTTGACCCTCGTGCCCGGGATCAGGCCGGCGGGTGTCGCTGCAGCGGACCAGGCGCGCGTTGCCACGCCGGCTGACGCCGTAAGAATGGGAGCCGACTACCTTGTGGTAGGCAGACCGATCACCAGGGCGGCTGATCCCGCCCAGGCGCTGGCAAACATCCTGCACGAAGTAAGCAGAGCGGCGGGAGTCATACCTGGGTAGACTTTCATGGCGAACGAATCCCTATGGTATACTGAATTCAGCATCCTGAATGTCAGGCAAAGCAGATGGAGGATCCTCAAATGTTTGATATCCACGTGAATGAACGAGGTCAAATTACGATTCCCAAACCGTTACGCGACAAGGTGCACATTCATCCGAATGAAAACTAGAAATTTGACGTGGACGAATATGGTCGGTTGGTGCTGTACAAGAAGGACCTCATTGACGATTTTGAGGATCTGATTAAACGCGCCCTGATTAACGAAGGATTTAGTGAGGCCGATTTCGCAGAAAAAATCCCTTATCTCCGTTTCTCTTATACCCATTCCGCCCTCATCAAATTAGCCGCGGACACCAGTACCATTTCACCGCAAACGTCGAACACAATCTCCTGTGTTGCTGCGCGTAGCGGATCTCTTCCCCGGCCTGCTGACCCGGAAGGGGGCACGGTACCATGAAACCCGTCCCCTAGTAAAAGGGGAACGCGCGCTCTTGTCGACCCTGACAGACTTTGATACACTGACTGTGATAGACTTCCATGCCTGAGTTTTGCGAAGCAAAATCTCACTTGCGCAGCACCATCGGAGGAATGAAAGCTGGCTAGGCCAGAACCGTATGCTGTGCCGAGGCGAGTTCGGCGCAGCCGTGTTTGAGAAGCGGCACAGCATACGGTTCTGGCGGGCAGGAGCAATCGATTTCCCGGGATAGACTTTCATGGCGCTGCGCGCCACCAACAACCGGGAAGAAAAATACGCCTGCGGCGATTTTTCGGGATAGTCTCTCGTAATGGCCATGTATCGCCGGAGGATCTGCTGATTCTTGAGAACTTTCGCCCAGACCCTCATAGGAGATTATAAATGTCCGCCTATTCTGATGTCGAAATCCAGTTAAACGAACGTGTGAGTATCACGAATGGCAGTTTTGCGATTATCGGGATCAACATCGTCAGTAACTTTGCTCCGCTCTTTGTGCTGTCGGCGCTTCACGCCACTGCCCAGGACATGGCGCTGTTAAACGCGCTGCCTTCTTTGATGGCCATTATTTCCATGTGGGTTGGAGCCGTCCTCGTGGCTAAAACGGCGAGCAAAAAGTGGTTCTGCATACGCTCCACCGCAGTGGGGCGTATGTTTTACGGATTGCTGGCTGTCACTCCGTTTGTCATCCATGGACCGTCGCTCGCCCTCGTCATCGTCATCCTGATTGCGCTGATGAACGTTCCCGCTTCCTTTAGCGCTCTGTCCTGGACATCGCTCATCGGCGATCTTATCCCCGCCGAGCGGCGAGCAGCGTTTTTCGGAAAGCGCAACCGCGTCGTGACGTTCATCGGAATGCTTGCCACACTCGTTCCTGGACTCATTTTGCAACGCTTCCCGGCCGCCGACATCCCTCCCTACGCGGCTCTCTTCACTGTCTCCATGCTGTTTTCCGTACTGGAAGTGTACTATCTGGTTCGCCATCGCGAGCACACCGATCGGCGACCGGATCAGACTGCTCCAGCCCTCTATCATCCCAGGCTCTTTCTGTCGTACCTGAAACGGCGTCCTTACATGCGCTTTTTGTTGGGGTCGATCGTGTTTAACTTGGGCTGGCAAATGGCCTGGCCGCTATTCAACATCTATCAGATCCAGTACGCGGGCGCCACGGCCCTCTGGATCAGCGCGTTTACGGTCGCCAATCAGCTGTCGCAAGTACTGACTTTTCATTTTTGGAGCCGCTTCTCGGAGCGTTTTGGCAACACCATGATGCTGGCGATTGCGTGCGCGGGGATGGCGCTAGCGCCTGTTTTGACAATTCTCAGCCGCAGCCTCTACTATTTGACCGCTCTCAATCTTGTCACCGGCGCATTCCTCGGCGGCATCGGTCTCCTCCTGTTCAATCACCTTCTGGAAGTTGCGCCGGAATCTGAACGCACATCGTACATTGCCCATTATAACATCGTGATTGGTCTTGTCGGTTTTGTCGCCCCGGAGCTGGGAGTCCTGTGTTTGCACTGGCTGCGCATGGATGGCGGCATGATCATGTCAGCGGCTGTGCGGCTGGGCGGCACCGTCGTGTTTTTCTGGACGGCTCGGCAGGCGCTTCGCGCCGTAAGAGAAAACGCTCTGACCATGTGAGTTCTGGCTAGTGGCAGGCAATCTGCGCCGCGATTTTGTGTTTCATTTTGTGTTTCATTGTTCTCTGATTGGGAACGCTGGAAGCAGAGACTGTTGCGCCGCTGTCCTGACCCAGGCTGGCAGGAACGGCCGTGCGGTCTTCCGGGGTAGACTTCCAAGGCGCTGACGCGCCACCAACAACCGGGAAGAAAAAGCGCCTGCGGCGATTTTTCGGGATAGACTCTCATGTCTGAGTTTTGCGAAGCAAAAGCTCAGCGCTTGCGCGTCGCCAACCACCGGGAACGGGGAGGTTGAAGCAACATCGCAATAACCTGTTCTAATGCCATCCAAATATGGTATAATCGCATTGGGTTAAAGAGCCAATGGAAGAAAAGTATGTGAGTATCGGAAAGGCTGCGAAGATGCTCGGTGTCAGTATTGGCGCCCTGCGAAAATGTGAAGAGAACGGTCTATTAACGCCGGGGCGGACACCAACCGGGCATCGCCGCTACCATGTCGCCGGGTTACAAAAACTTATGCACGAGAAAAACGAGTCACCATCGATTACGTGCGGCATTTACGCCCAGGCAATTTGGACCGTCAAACGGGTCGATTGAGCGCTTATGCCGCAAAACAAGGCTGGCCT
>JAJZEE010000166.1 GCA_021805735.1 Bacillota bacterium | reverse complement strand
ATCTCAGCTATGGGATACAACCATGGACCCGAGTACCAGGACCATCCTGCAGGTTACATTGGAAGACGCCATGGATGCCGATGCGATTTTTAGCGTATTAATGGGCGATCGGGTGGAACCTCGCCGCGAGTTCATCGACGAACACGCCAAATACGTGCGTAACCTTGATGTTTGACACTGAAAGTATTTAGGGAGGATCATCGTGGCTGAAGAAGGAAAAGTATTGCCGGTTGATATCACGGATGAACTGCGCACATCGTTTATTGATTACGCGATGAGTGTTATCGTAAGCCGCGCCATTCCCGATGTTCGAGATGGACTGAAGCCAGTTCATCGGAGAATTATCTATGCGATGCTGGAACTGGGCATGACTCCGGACAAACCGCACAAAAAATCTGCTCGTATCGTTGGAGAAGTCTTGGCGAAGTACCATCCTCACGGGGATGTTGCGGTTTATGACGCTTTAGTTCGGCTTGCCCAGGATTTTTCCACGCGTTACCTCCTGGTAGACGGACACGGAAACTTTGGCAGCGTAGACGGCGACGCTGCAGCGGCCATGAGGTACACAGAGTCACGGATGACTTCGCTTGCCCTCGAATTGGTTCGTGATATCAATAAAGAGACAGTTGATTTTCAGCCCAATTACGATGGAAGCGAGAAGGAACCGACTGTCTTGCCTTCGCGGTTCCCGAACCTGTTGGTGAATGGATCTTCTGGTATTGCCGTTGGAATGGCCACCAATATGGCTCCTCACAACCTGTGTGAGGTCATTGACGGCGTTGTCATGCTCATTGATCAGCCCGACGCGTCCATCGATGACTTCATGTCGGTGATTAAAGGCCCTGATTTCCCTACCGCCGGGGTCATCCTTGGACGCGACGGGATCCGCAAGGCTTACGAGACGGGTCATGGGAGCCTCACGATCAGGGCGGTGCACACGATAGAAGAAGCGTCAAACGGCAAAATGCGAATTATCGTTACAGAACTTCCGTACCAGGTGAACAAAGCCAAACTGATTGAAAAAATCGCTGAACTGGCGCGCGAGAAAAAAATTGACGGCATCACAGATCTTAGAGACGAGAGCGACCGTAAAGGGATGCGAATCCTCATCGAATTGCGTCGGGATGTGCGTCCTCAAGTGGTTCTCAATAATCTCTACAAGCATACTCCTTTACAGTCCTCGTTTGGCGTAAACTCGCTGGCGTTGGTCGGTGGGCAGCCCAGAGTCTTGAATCTGCGCGATCTGTTGTATCATTATCTGGAGCACCAAAAGGAAATCGTTGTTCGCAGGACCAGGTATGATTTGCGTCGAGCCGAAGCAAGAGCCCATATTTTGGAGGGTTTGCGCACCGCACTTGACCATCTCGACGCGGTCATTGCGTTGATTCGCGGATCAGCCAATGCAGAAGAGGCCAGACTTGGTCTGATGACGACGTTTTCACTGTCTGAGGAACAGGCTCAGGCCATTCTGGATATGCGTCTGCAGCGACTGACAGGTCTGGAACGCGAGAAGATCGAAAACGAATACAGGGAGTTGCAGCGGCTGATAACCGAATACCGTGCGATTTTGGGTGATGATGCATTGGTACTGGCGGTCGTACGCAAAGAAATCATAGAGATCAGGGACAAGTTCGGCGACGAGAGACGGACAAAGATCGTTTCAGCCGAGGGGGAGTTTGACGAGGCAGACTTGATTCAGGAACAGGACGTCGTGATCACCATAAGTCACTCTGGCTACATTAAACGGCTTCCGTCAAACACATATAGAAGCCAGCGACGCGGTGGCCGCGGTGTGACCGCCATGGGTACGAAAGACGAGGATTTCGTAGAACACCTGTTCATCACTTCTTCGCACAACAATTTGCTCATATTTACGAATAAAGCGAAAGTGTATCGTCTGATGGCTTACGAAGTTCCTGAACTGGGTAGGACAGCGAAAGGTGTTCCGATTATCAACCTGTTAAACATCGAACAGGGGGAAAAGATCTCCGCTGTCATCCCTGTGAGCAATGAGGATATGACATCAGATCAGTACTACCTCTTCACAGCCACCCGCAAAGGGATCGTCAAGAAGACGTCTCTGAGCGCTTTTGCCAATATTAGAAAAATAGGTCTCATTGCTTTAGGGCTTCGCGATGACGATGAACTCATCGGCGTGCGTTTGACCGATGGGGAACAAGAGATCATCATGGGCACAAAATATGGCATGTCCATTCGCTTTCCGGAGTCGGATGTTCGTCCGATGGGGCGCACTGCGGCGGGGGTGAAGGGCATAGCGCTTGATACAGACGACGAGATTATCGACATGGATGTCTTGCAGCCAGACACCACGATTCTCGTAGTCACCGCGAAAGGGTACGGCAAGCGAACGGCCATAGACGATTATCGCACACAAACACGGGGCGGCAAGGGGATCAAGACACTAAACATCACACGGAAGAACGGACCGGTTGTGGGTCTTAAGGTAGTTCACGACAGTGAAGACCTGATGATCATAACCAATACGGGAGTAGCCATACGTCTTCACATTGACGACATATCCACCTTGGGTCGAAACACACAAGGGGTTCGTCTGATTGCGCTCAATGACTCTGAAGTCAGCGGCGTCGCCAGAATCGCAGCAGGCGTTGATGACGAAGCGCACGATGGGCAAGCGGACTCCTGATACAAGGAGTACGTGGGAACCGGGGAGTTTACTTTGTGGAGCGGGCAGGGATCGCTGATGATCGTTTTGGTCTTGGTGGTCATAAATGATTCCGTTTATCGCGCATCGCTTGCTCCCAAAAGACATAAAATAACATGACGAAGACGGTTGACTCGTGTTAGTCAGCTGTGCTATATTACGTTTTGTCGCCGCGAACGAGAGGCGAAGAGAGACCGAAAAAGGTTCCCTGCAAAAGGGGAAACGCGACGGGATTGATCCTTGAAAACTAAACACGTATCGAAGATGGAGAACGCACAGAAACACAACGCTTGAGAGTTTGATCCTGGCTCAGGACGAACGCTGGCGGCGTGCCTAATACATGCAAGTCGAGCGG
>JAJZEE010000165.1 GCA_021805735.1 Bacillota bacterium | reverse complement strand
CGTACTCAAAGAACGAGTTTCGTACGAGGAGCTTGGGTCGGATTACTTGCCAAATCGTGATCGAACCATGAGCTACTGGATACAGAAACTTCAGAATCAAGGGTACACTGTAACACTCGAACAAAGTACATCTGCATGACCCATAAAATGTAAGGCCATCGTTCCAAGAGTGGATAGGTACTTTTTTGCGCCTTCAGAGCAAAAAACAAGAACCATTTTCGTATAAAAAGGGGTCAGGTAAGATCCCTTTTTGAACAGGCTCTTATAGGTGACAACGCATCCTCAATCTCGGGGTAAATCTCCGTAACGGGCTTGCGTCCTCCGTCGGTACGGCGAACTGGCTAAATGTTCAGTGGGAACGTTCGTTCGTATGTTAAAATTTTTGCGGCCCATAGGATTATCTGTCCATGACGTGACCATAAGCGGCTGAATTTAATGAAAGGAGAGTGCTCCTTGGGGGGATTCCATTGGTAACAGTGAGGAAAACGCGTCTCATCAGAGTCTCGCGCATTAGTCCATATCGAAATTGTAAAGTCGGTGGACCAGGAACCAACTTTGTAAATACAGCCGTGGAACCATGGCTGGCAGTCAGCCCTGTAAGAGCAGAAGAGGGCAAACCCAAGATGATTGGCGTATGGCAACAAGACAGATGGTCTAATGGCGGCGCACACGGATTGGTTGCAGCCTTCTCCAGAGATGGGGGGAAAACGTGGAGACGGACCACATTACCATTTAGCAAGTGCGCGGTTCCACGCCTTAAGTGCAAACGAGCTTCAGACCCATTTATTTCTATAGGACCTGATGGTAAGGCATATGCTGTTGCTTTGTCTGTGAACATAGGTAAAAATGGAAAACAAGTCGCCCTCTCAGCAATTACAGCCGCAACTTCTTCAGATGGAGGAAAGACGTGGAAGAATTTTCGGGTCATTCAATCTGATAAGGGTCCGAAAATCATAAATGACAAAGAATCCGTGACTGCGGATCCAAACAAGCCAGGGGTGGCATATGTGGTATGGGATCGTGTCACACAAACCAGCGGTCCTGCTTTCTTCAGTATGACCACGGACGGTGGACAAACCTGGAGCAAACCAAGAATCATTTTTCACCCAGGCAAGAGAAATCAGACTGTCGGGAATCAAATCATAATTGATCCCAGAAGCGGCATCATGTACAACTTCTTCAACTGGATTCTAGGCGCAACTACGAAAACTCCCCGCTTCTTTATCACTGTACAGAAGTCGCAAAATGGCGGAAAAACGTGGTCTCGCCCCAAAATCATTGCACCTTTTGACTCTGTAGAGGTAAGGGATCCAGTGACAGGGAAAGTGATTCGTGGCGGTGGTGATGCTGTGCCAGAGGTTGCAATCAATCAACGTACTGGAGAATTGTTCGTGGTTTGGCAAAGCGCGAAGTTCAGCGGTGGAAAATTTGATGAGATTGCCATTTCCCGCTCCGTTGACAGAGGAAGAACCTGGAGCACCCCGGTTCGAGTCAATCCTGCGTTAGGCAGAGCAGCATTTACTCCCATGGTGCGCGTAAATCAAAACGGTGTTGTCGGCGTGAGTTACTATATGATTCACCGTAATCACCACAATAAGAATCGTCTGCCAGTCGACTATTGGTTTACGTACTCGACGAATGATGGACGAACGTTTAAACCCCCTCTGCATATTGCAGGCCCGTTTAATATGTTGCGCGCTCCCGAAACAAAACCTCCTTTTGTGCCTGGTCTATTTATCGGAGATTATCAAGGTATGGCAACATTTCAAAATGACTTCCATTTGTTTTTTCCCAAAGTAAATTTCCCATCTGAAAGAGACCCGGTGGATGTGTATACAACCGTGGTCGGAGTTAATAAATCTCGAATTGTTGCTGGAACTAAAAGCTCCATGAAGTCAAAAGACAGCAGTCCAGCGAGCAGTCATCTCGCGCCAAGGTGGGTAAAAACATCGAAACCGGCACTCTTTGTGTAAATTATTAGTGAACGATGTTCGTCGTGATTGGAAAATCAATGGAATCGCCGTATCAGGTCATAGATGTCCCCCTCTCCTTCCCTTGTGAGATAACCTCATTTTGTGCGCGGGTCCCATCAACTCGGAAGATGGTTTTGTGTGGGATAAACGAACGAGTCAGCAGATGGAGAGTCGTTGGTTGGAATCGGGGAAGCATTACGTTAGATGTTCTAGCGGGATGATGACTCAAATGGCGGATATCACGATCCGGCTCGAATGGCGTGACCTGTTGGGCAGACTCCCTGCAAATCTGCGCGACATCGTCATTCAGCGCTACTGGCAGGGGCTGAACAGCCGAGAGATGGCACACCGTCTGAAACTTCCAGAGGCCACGATTCGTGCCCGACTGCGAGCTGCAATAAGGGTCCTGCGTACAGCCGATCATCAGGTGGATCTGGCTGGGCTTGTTCACCGCCCAACCGATCCCGAACAGCAGTTGAAGGAAGTAAAACGAAAGTGTCCAAAATAATTCGAAATGTGAACATCCTCGACATGTCGAACGCGACCATGGAGAGTCTCGAAGGTATAACAGCCATTGAAAACGTCAATCTACTCCTTTACCATGAACGTCTCGTTCCCGCATTGACCAAGACGTCGCTGAGGAACGTCAATCTGTCCGTAGCAGTGCCATCTGGCCTGAACCCTCTCCCCATGGATGAATCCAGGGGGTTCTAAAAGCCTATACCTCTGCACTCTCGTCGGCTCTCGCGCAGGCTTTCGCCCTCGCTACAACATCCGTCGCCTCATGCGTGGGCAGGCCCTCTTGTTCGGACGACCCGCTCTGACTCGGACGTCCAAAGACGCCAAAGGAGGTTGGCTTTCGCCTTCCACTCGCAGGTTGGTTTATGGTCGCCTGTTCCCAAGCCGCCCGCAGGAGCGGTTCCGCACCTGACCAAGACGCATTCGCCTCGGTGACTTGGAGCAGGTTGTCTTTCACATGCCGGGCCAGATAAGCGCTGAACAGATCCCGTTGCATCCTTACACCGCAATCGCAACTGTGGACGCGCTCAGACAGCCGCTTCTTGTGTTTCTGGCCGCATAAGCACACTTGTGATAATGCCGTCGTGCGC
>JAJZEE010000070.1 GCA_021805735.1 Bacillota bacterium | reverse complement strand
CCGATCTCGGACGCGGCGACAGGAAGGCGATCTCAAGGCGGGACTGAGTCGTGATCGAGAGTTTGAGTTGCGTCGTAAGTGGGAGGTGTGGAACGCCAGATGACGGCGGGAGTCATTCGCAAGATCGCTGCCATCTACGATATTCACGGTAACCTTCCTGCACTGGATGCAGTGCTTGATCAGCTCATGAAGGAGCGGCCAGACCTCATCGTCGCAGGCGGGGATATCGTTTCCGGCCCCATGCCGCGGGAGGTGCTGGAACGGTTGTCTTCTCTTGGGGATCGGGTCCGCTTCATTCGTGGCAATGGGGACCGTGAAGTGGTAATGGCTTTTGATGGCAAGCCTCTACCGAAAACGATGTCTGAAAACGGGCGTCGGGTGACAGAGTGGGTGGCTGGACAACTCACACGCTCACAGCGAGACTTCCTAGCTCAAATACCAGAGCGTGTGACGCTAGGAGTCGAGGGTTTTGGGGACATCCTGTTTTGCCATGCAACGCCAAACAGTGACGAAGAGATTTTCACGCCGATGTCTCCGCTGGAGCGTTTGTATGGGATTTTTGCCGGTGTCGGAGAGCGGTTTGTTGTGACTGGACATACTCATATACAATTTGAACGACAAGTGGACAAGATTCGTATTTTCAATGCGGGGAGCGTCGGGATGCCCTACGCAGACCAACCAGGGGCGTACTGGCTTTTTATTGGATCGCGAGGATTCAAATTCCGTCGGACGACGTACGATCTGAATGCGGCCGCCAAAGACATAAAGACGAGCGGATATCCACAGGCGCAGGAGTTCGCCGAGCAGAACGTACTCACGGTGCCGACGGCGGCGGAAGCGACGGAGTTTTTGGAGCGTCTGGTACAAGAGAAATCGCGCTGACCAAATGCTTCACCAGAGCACGCAAGCTATTTTCGTGGCGGCGATCACGACGTTATTGCCCGCAAGATTCATGGGCGCAATCTCCTCATGCCAATAGGGGAGCACCCGGTTCATCCGTGACGATGTGTTTGTGGCGAGTGCCCCCCAGAAGGTGGAGGCCGAGTTTGCGGGGAAGTCCGGATAAGCACTCGATGCAAATAGTATCTTTGCTATGTCATGCGAAAGGAGAATCACCAGGTGAACCCCGATGCAGACATTCGTATTGCATTACCCCAAGGGGACACGGAGCAGGCGTGGTTAAATGAGCTTTGGCAATCCGAGTGGGGCGGAGATACCATGGTCAGTCACGGTCACGTGTACCTTCTTGCAGACCTGAAGTCGCTCGTTGCGAAAACGCACGACGAATTGGTGGGCGCTGCCACTTTCCGATTTGACGTCGCTGACGGATGCGAACTGTTGAGCATCAACGCTGTCAGTCAGGGCGGCGGCGTTGGGTCGAAGCTGCTGACCGCAGTCGAAGACGAAGCACGCAAAGCTTTATGTCGCCGGGTATGGCTCATCACAACCAACGACAACCTCGATGCGCTGCGATTCTACCAACGGCGTGGCTACCGCATCACCAACGTATACCAGGGCGCCGTCGATGAGGCCAGGCGCATCAAGCCCACCATTCCATTCGCTGGCGATCACGGCATCGAGATCCACGATGAAATTGAGCTTGTCAAGGACCTCACGGGAGATGGTCGACACAATGAGTGTTGAAACAAAGCGTCTGCTGCTTCGTCCCTATACGATGGACGACCTCGATTTCTTCGCCTCGCTCTGGGCAGATCCGGCGGTGGTCCGCTACATCGGCGAGGGCGTGACGAGAAACCGAAAAGAAGCTGGGGAGGGGCTTGAACGCATCATAGAGGGCTACGCATCTGGCTACGGTCTGCTGGCCGCTTGGCATAAAGAGGAGAAGCGATTAATCGGCCACGTAGGGTTGATCCAGCAAGAGGTGGATGGAAAGCGCGAGATTGAGCTTGGATACTGGTTAGCCCGGAACTTCTGGGGGCAGGGACTGGCCACGGAGGCAGCTTTGGCGTTGCGGGATCATGCTTTCAATGCCCTCGGACTCAAACGAATCATCTCACTGATTCAGCCCGGCAATGCGGCATCCATTGCTGTGGCAGAACGGGTCGGGATGGAGTTGGAGAGACACGCAACCTTCAAGGGGCAGGCGGTATGCATATACTCGAGGCAAGCGGGGCATGGACAGAGGTGAACGGGATGGAGGTTTCGCACAAGTGTCTCATGTAGATCAGATCGTCGAGCGGGATGGGTGGACTTTATGGATCGGTGAAAGATGAGCACATGCGTGCACCTCTCTTATCTATCTGGTAATCTGAAACCAATCGAATAGACCTTCAGGGCAGGGTGAGGCCAGTCATGGCCAATTCCCGACCGGTGGTGATGCAGCGACGTCTGATGAGTCCACGAGCCAGACGGTGTTCGTCGCGTAAGCGAGGGCAACCAAAGGCAGGAACGGGTGGGAATCCCGTGCCGACGGTACAGTCCGGATGGAAGAAGGTTGGCGACAAGGGCAGCGTTTCGAACCGAATTTTTCGGTGTTCGAGCGCCTGTTCAAGTTTCGTTCGCACCCTGAAGAGTCTCCGGAGAGGAGGCTCATTTTGTTTCCTGTTGCGATTTTCCTCGTTATCATGTCAGGACTCTTGCACGCAATCTGGAACCTCTTTGCTAAGCAAAGCCTCAACAAAGCCGTTTTTCTCTGGTCGATCCAGTGGGTTGCCGTGTTCGCCTTTCTACCCTGGGCGCTGGCAGGCATCTGGCATCGCCACATTCCACTCTGCGGATGGCTGTTTCTCACGGTTACCGTTGCGTTACACGGTATCTACGTCATTCTGCTGTCCCGGACATACAACGCCGGAGACCTGTCACAGGTGTATCCTTTGATGCGTGGTGTGAGTCCGCTGCTGGTGCCGTTGATCGGGGCCTTTGTACTTGGCGAGCGACTCTCTGTGTTAGGCTGGATCGGGGTGGCAGGCGTGGTTGTCGGCATCTGGGTTCTCGGCAACTGGCGATTTGGTAACCGTACGTTTGAGCCAAGACTGGCTCCGAAAGCGGTTTGGCTCGCACTGACAGTCGGGATCTCCGTCACCGCCTATACGACGTTCGATAAAGTCAGCTTGCATTACATACCGGCGGCGACGCTCAACGGCGCCAGCAACCTCGGGAACCTGATCGCCTTGTCGTGGTCGGCGGCTCAATCGGGCGCCATCAAAGCCGAGTGGAGAGCTAATTGGAAGACGATTATCCTGGGAGGCATTATTTCGCCAGGTGGATACCTGCTCTTCCTGTTGGCGCTTCATATGGCCCCGGTCGCGCAGCTTGCTCCGATGCGGGAGATCGGAACCGTCTTCGGCACAATTCTAGGGATCTTGGTCTTGAAGGAAACACAAGGGCAACGAAGAATTGCTGCGGCCGGATTGATTGCCGCTGGCGTGATTTTGCTCGGAACATTTGGCTGATTCGGAAGAGAGTGTTTCTCGTCGAGGGTGAGCAGCTCATCGGCCGAGTCACCCTAAGCAATGTGGTGCGCGGCGCCCGGGAAAGTTGCACGATCGGCTACTTTAAAATAAGGGCTGACCCGATGATGCAACGTCCGTCATTCAACAATCAGGTTATATCGGAAGACGAACTTCGGGAGTTGCATGGATATACTGGCGAACTGGTGCGACACAAGGTTATCGGCCATCTTGAAGTTCATGGCAGCGTTTCTCTGCACTCTTAGTATGCACAAAACAGGAGGCAAGTTTAACTCAGAAATTGGCGCAACTCTGCTTGCGAGCTGATAGGATTTCGATAATCGAGTCCAATTAATTCGCGTAACGGAGCAAAGTCCTTGTCATTGTTGCCGATCAAGACAGCGGCGTGATGGACAGCGGTGGCAGCGATGAGCGCGTCGGGCAGTTTCAGATTCTTCCCTGTCCGGGTTTTCCATACCCTTCGAATCTCCGCCGCCTTCCGAGCAATGCCCTCCGACACATCAATGATACGGTGGACTAGGGAAATGTAGGTCTCCATGTCGGTGCGCATCGCATCGTCGCGGTCCACAGCGGTGGTCGAAAGAAGCTCACTGATTTGTATCACGGAGAGAAGGATCACGGCCCCCTCATTCAAGGCAGTGTTAATTGCGGCTACAGCATCTGGGTACTTCCGATAGTGATAGAGATAGATGTTCGTATCAAACAGCACATTACTCAATGCGGGAATCCTCCCGATCGTCCTCATCGTCACGGTTCGCGTACGCCAGCATATCGTCAAACACTGAATCGGCGATTCGGGTGCCTCGTCCCGCCAAATCCTGAAACTTGGTATAGCGCTCTTCTTGCGTCTGTGGACTACGAAAGCGAAGGACCAACTCATCTTCATCCTCAACGACATCAATGAAGGTCGCCTTATCGCGACGTTGATTGATCCGGACACGGACGTTTTCCAGCAAAGCGTCAATATCGCTTGCTACAAATTCCTTGCGTGCTTCCATCTGATTCACCTTCATCAATGTGGCTTATTTATAGCAAGTCATCTTTACATTGCGATGTAAAACCCGAGCCTGTGATTTCAGACTCATGGTTCATACTCGGGAAGGCAACGAAGTTTCGCGTGTCGACCTTCATGTTGAACATATTTTATCATACCATATGGAATTGACCTTGCAGCGAAACGACCGTTACCGAAACTTTACCCGAAGGTCAGCCTGGTCACCGGCACGGGTATACTCGATGCGTTCGCGGAAAACTGCGTTTGCGATTCTCAATCCCGTGGTGCAAATTCTGTCAAACTCCGATAGAATAGTTACCATAGTTTAGCATTGGCATACACCGCACAGAGCCGTTGTCGCTCCTCGACAGAACGAAGTCAAAGAAGTTATTTCACTTAACATATTGACCAGGTTTGCGGGTTCAGATTCGCGGAGAAGAGTGGCTGGTTCGGGATGCGCGGCCGGTTCAGCAAAACGTGTTTGCGCTGCGCGTGACGGGATTGTCGGAAACGGTGCGGGACTACGAGGCGACATTTCTCGATTCTCTCGATGCCGTGAAGGTCATCTCTCCAGAAGAGGTGACGTTTGTCCGCGACGACTCGCAGGGGTATCGTCGATCCCGGTTGTTTTTACACGCGTTGCTTGCGCGCACTCCGTTGACGCAGCCGGGCGTGACCACGCGGGACTAGGCGGCGATGGAACAAAGCGAGTATCAATATACCGGCGCAACGGGCGCTGTCAGTGCGGCCATTTCAAGGAAGGTAGATCCGCTCCTGGCAGGCCTTGGGTCAATGCGAGAACGACTGCCGCCGCGTCACGCGACCAGCGAATCGACGTGTATTAACTGTGGCGAACGCGTATGTCTTGGAGCGCGCTTGTTTATTGGGCGCAAGGTTGTGTAGCCGTGAGGGAAGGAGTGAAGCGGAATGAAGGCAATTTATTACCCTGGATTCCAAGTGCAAGACGACGAGTGGTTGAAGTTTGCCTTACTCTACGTAGACCAACTCAGGCCCATCGTTCCCCACGGGGTAGAACGTACACTTCCCGATTGGTACCAACGGCTAATTCAAGACACCGACTTGATCTCGCCGTATGAACCAGATCCGCAGGATGGTCGTCTGTCTACCTTGGATGCACTCGACGAGGTGGAGCGCATACTGCGCAATCCCTCTCGGTATCGCCTAATTTTCAGGTGTCCTGACGTTAGCGAGAAGTGGAGGAAAAAGGCGAAGCAGGATTTTGTTCTGTATTCGGACAAGTACACGTTCGAGTGGGAAAGCTTTTGCATCGAAAATGCTCTTGGACACCATTCTGATGAGGGCCTGATGATCTCCAAGGAGCTTGGCTACATTTACATGAGCATTATGGCTCATTGTATTGGCGACAATAACAGCGTCTCAGTCCTGACCGACATCGAATTAATGGATCGATTCTTAATGTTTGTTCGTCGGCGTACGACACGGCAAATTCCCCATCTGCGTGTTGCTAAGAGTATCATAGACATCCAGCTACCCACGGGGCTTAGAAATATCGATATTAAAACCATTGTGGCTCTAAGAAACAGGGATAGCTTTCGCAGAAAGTTGAGAGCTTTTCACACTGAGTTGCAAGCTTTTTATCATTCGGCGGAAAGGGAATACTTACCACATGAATTTATCGATACATACAAAGGCGTCTATCGAGACTTCCTGTCCGATATTATGATACTTGGATCACTGATGGTGAATGTTGGCCTCGAAGCTTGGACGACATTTCACGGCGCGCATGGCACGAATCAAGGACCCCTGATGTACAATGACATTGCTGCTACTGTGGGAACCGCGATCGCGGTAAGGCAACACTGGACTCATACTGAATCAAGGAGATTTTGTCGCAAGTATCTCGTCGATCTGAAAAGAGCAGAAAGAGATCGGTGAGTTGTGCGAAACGTCTCGAGGCATAAAGGGTAATGAGGCAAGCGCAGCGCGTATTTAATCGGCAAACTTAATACCTAAATTCCCGCTCAAATTATACCTACACAGGCTCCTTGATGGCAAAAGCTTTGTAGATTGCTTTTTGCTCCTTGGTTAAGGGGAATAAGATGCGCTGACCATTAATGTGTTGCACCCGAAGTTTAGATAGGATGAGCAGCAACTTCTTCATGGTCATGGCCTTGTACAACCCCTTATCCAGCATCACTTTGTGCAGATGGGACAGGAAGATGAGTACGATAAAGCCGATGAATACCTTATTTTGCATACTGTCATCCCTGTGTACGCGAAGACGCCCCAAATCCAGATTTGTTTTCAAGCGGAGGAATCCCTTCTCCACCACATCTTTCTGGCGATAATTGGAGAGCGCTTCCTTCGCATCGGCAACATCATTACTCAGGACGACCAGCCGTCCCGCCGTTTCCAACTCTTTCGCTACAACATCCTCACGAACGTTCACGGTATAGCCCGAGGGGGTGTTTGCGGATTTTCGGATCATCAGATACTTCTTGGATGATTCGTCCCGCAGGGCGGATTTCGGGTCGACCTCCGCTCGGTCTTTCAGAACGGCGACATAGGCGTAAAGTTCTTCCCGGGCCGTCGGGCAATTCAGTCGCGGCCTATGTGCTGGCAAAACTTGCCGCGATGACTGGCGATCAAAAATGCGCGCATTTGCGCGACAGGCTCATGGAGGCGTTTGTCAGCGAAGTCGATGCGCATCCAACGGCGTTCAGCCAGTTTCTCATCGCGCTGCAACTCGTCCTCTATCCAACGCAGGAGGTTGTATTGGCTGGGCGGAACTATCGTGATTCGCGTCTTCAGGAGATGGTCGCAGCGACGCGAATGAGGTTCTATCCACAAACCACGGTCATGTTGAGAACGGACGCACTCAAAGAAAGAATGACCACCTTGGCTCCCTTTACGGAAAGCCAGGAGCCGATCCAGGGAGTCCCGGCTGCCTATGTGTGTGAATCGTTTGCGTGTCGCGCTCCGGTCACGGAACCGACCGTCCTCGCACTGCAACTCGACAGCGCTTATCAGGAACTGCGGCGTCGTAAATAACGCTCAAGCGGTGTGCGCGAAGACGATGGACACATGGTGCGGCGCTGCTATCCCGGAAAATCGCCGCAGGCGTATTTTCTTCCCGGTTGTTGGTGGCGCGAAAGCGCCATGGAAGTCTATCTCAGAAAATCGCCGCAGGCGCAATTTCTCCCCGGTTGTTGGTGGCCGCGGAGCACGCCGTTGCTATTTGAAGAATTTTGGATCGAGTTTGGATTTGTTGAGCAGATCCTCAAATGATTCGGAATCGTCTTCCGGAGCAAACAGGCTCGCAAAGTCTTCATCGTCTTTCGTCTGCGCTTTGGTTCCCCCGGGGAAGCGAGCGGCGCGGTCGCCTTCGCGTGACGTCGTCGCCCCCGCAGCGCCGGTTCGTTTTCCCGTAAGCAGTTGTTTGCGATCCTCTGAGTCTGTTTCGCGAGGCTTCGGAGTTGCCTGATCTTTCACGTTCATCAGCTTGGCCAGAGTGTCGGGGTCAAGCATCTGGCGCAGCGTCAGGGGATCTGTCTGTGCGCCGACGCTGCCCTCCTGATGTTTTTGTGGGTGATCAGCCGCTGGGGATACGGCCCCTTGCTGATGACCAGCAGCCGAGACCGGCGGCTTACCGTTCCGCTGGTCTGAAGACCGCTGTCGCCCAGAGCGCTTGCGCCTGTGCGGTTGGGTGTGGCGCACGTCCGTTCGTTCGCGTTCCACAAATCCCGCCTTCTGAAGTTCGTCAAGCAACAAGTCCGGCTGTTGTGTGACGATGAATATCTCCTGCACCGCAGTTGTGGTTTTCGCCAGCAACTTTAGTCCGTTATCAGTAAAATACTGAAATGTGAGTGACTCTTGATAACTTTTTGATGGAGAGATCGTGCCGGTGAGTATGGACTCCACCTCATCTAATGTAGCGATCTGTTTGAGCGTCCTGGTAAAGTCGCCAATGATCGTGTGCATTGTTTTCAGTTTCCCGTCTCTGTGTCGCATGTCGGCCATGGTTATCGTCGCTCCCGATTGTCTGATGTGTCCATTATAACGGATCTATAGAGGAACGCTCGGTTGTGGTATTGTATTTTTGACTGGATGAGATAGGACGTTGGCCGGGAGTGAATCGAGAACCATGTATACGCCGATGAAAACTCTTACGCGAACATTGGAACAGAAGGGGGCCAGCATGTGATCAGACGGTTTACGGATGAGCAACTGGCGCACCTGTTCCGGCGACGCAGGATTCATTGACTATCCCAAAGGATATTCAACCATGAGCGGAGGGTTTCGAAATGCAAATCATCCCTGTAGCATTGGGGCAATCCGAAGGTGTGATCACGCTTTGGGATGACAATCGCGACATTGCCATGGCGTTGCCGCGGGAGACTCAGTTCATTTCTGAGTTGCAATGGGGCGCAGGCGTTCTGGATGACGATCCCTGTTTGATCCTCTATCTGTTCGTTGGGCAGCAAACTATTGAACTGTACCTGCCGGAGCACCTGCCTACCACGCCGGAACAGCAGGTGGCGGTGTGGCAGACAATTATGCAGTGGAGACCGGAAGTGCTGCGGGTGCGCTATGGCGAATCGCCCCTTGCGCGCGAGCATGAGGTCACCTTTCTGCTCCCGAAAGAAGCGGGCGAGACGGTTGCGGACAAACTGCAGGCGTTTGTCAAACAGTTGGAGGAGAGCGAGAGCGATCGGGAAGACCCCGATGACTTGACCACCCAGTTGCTGCGTGTAATGTCTCTCTATACCCAGGAAACGCAAGCGTGAGCAACCTCCCATGTCTGAGTTTAGCGACAGCGGTGGCCCCTGCCAGGCAGGGGCCACCGCATTTCCGGGATCGACTCTCATGACACTTCATTAACGAAACTGTGTGCTCCGTCCATCCATTTTGTGAATACCCCCATGCAAGAATCCCATTACCCACGCGCGCAGACCTAGTGTTACGCTGTCATGTGAAGAAACAGCGGCGTAAGGAGGCTCTGCCATGATTGAATTAGACTTGCTGCCCAAACAGGAGCGTCCGCCTGTACGCTGGGGCAAGGTGATCAACCAGGATACGTGCATTGGTTGCCACGCTTGCTCTGTCGCATGCAAATCGGAGCATCAAATTCCTTTGGCAGTCAATCGAACGTATGTAAAACAGATCGAAATCGGAGTGTACCCGGAAGTCAGCCGGCAGTTTCAGATCACCCGTTGCAACCATTGCGATGAAGCTCCTTGTGTTCCCATTTGCCCTGTTACGGCCATGTTCAAACGCGATGACGGAATTGTCGACTTTGATCGAGACGTGTGCATAGGCTGCAAGGCATGCATCGCCGCCTGTCCTTACGATGCCATCCACATCAGTCCGGAATCAAACAGCGCTGAGAAGTGCAACTTTTGCGCGCACCGCATTGATCAGGGCCTGGAGCCGGCCTGTGTCGTTGTCTGTCCGGTTGAGGCGATCGTAGTCGGCAATTTGAACGATCCGGGCAGTGAAGTATTTCAGCTGATTGCGCGTAACAAGGCGGATGTGCGCAAGCCGGAAAAGGGCACACATCCAAAAGTGTTCTATGTGGGGGCAAGCGACTACACGCTCAATCCGGAAAAGGCGCACTATCATGATCTTCACATGTACTCGGATCAACAGGAAGGATACCCAGTCAACAGCGAGAAGAGGCATCACGGAAAACACAGTGTCGCTGCGGCAAGACTCGCCTACGATGTTCCGCACCATTCCCCCTGGCATTGGGAAGTATCGTTGTACACATGGACTAAATCTATTTCCGCAGGCGTGTTTCTGATGTTCGCGATCCTGATATTCTCAGGTCACGCCCTGAGTGCAGGATGGGAGATCGCGAACGCCGTCGTAGGCGGAGTATTTCTCGGTTTTACGGGGATCCTGCTGATCTACGATCTGGAGCATCCATCCCGGTTTATCCGCATCTTTACCCGACCGCAGTGGAAGTCGTGGCTCGTACGAGGATCCTTTACCATTGCGGGATACAGTGTTGTTCTGCTCATCCAATTCATCCTCGGTCTCACAAGCGTAACTGGCGGCAACGGCGCGCTGTCTGTGTTTGGTCTGATTTTCGGCGGATTCACGGCCATGTATACCGCATTTCTGTTCGCGCAGGCCAAGGGCCGCGACCTCTGGCAGAATCTCGCATTGCCCGTTCATCTGCTGTCGCAAGCCGCTTTGGCAGGTGCTGCCGCATACTCGCTGATCGGCCTGTTTTTACCCATTTCAGCGGATGCGCAAGCTGTGGTGCACGCTGTGCTGATCATCTCGCTGCTGGTTCATCTCGCTCTGGTGGTGAGCGAACTGGTTATCCCGCACACGATTGCGGACGCCAAACGGGCCGCTCATCACATGGTCTTGGGCCATTACCGTTCGTTCTACTGGACCGGATTGATTCTGGGTGTTGTGTTTCCGCTCTTACTGACGCTCGCGGACGGCAATCTGTCGATGATCGTGGTTGCATCCATCCTGGCGCTCGTTGGATTGCTGCCTTATGAACACGCGTACGTGCAGGCGGGCCAATCAGTGCCTCTGAGCTAGAACAGCGGTCGCCAAACGCCAGAGAGCCATGAGTGCCCGATTCCGTCAAATCGCCGATCATGCGGCGGGTCATACCAACTCAGATTTAACTGTGGAGGGAAACGCTATGAGCATTCGGGAACAACAGCTCGAAGCTATCGAGGGTTACGGCAATCTGCAGACACATCCCGATCCGGCCAAATGGGACGACTGGCAGGAACTCGACGCTCGCGCTTGGCCGCGCAAGAAATATCATCGCTATGAACTCATACCGACCGTATGTTTTAACTGCGAGGCTGCCTGCGGGCTGCTGGCCTATGTTGACAAGGACTCAGGAGAAATCCGCAAGTTCGAAGGCCATCCGCTTCATCCTGGTAGTCGCGGCCGCAACTGCGCCAAGGGACCGGCGACTTTAAACCAGATCGGGAATCCCGAGCGCATTTTGTATCCCATGAAACGCGTTGGCGACCGGGGCGACGGCGAGTGGGAGCGCACAACCTGGGATGAGGCGCTCGATGACATCGCGGCGCGGATTCGCAAAAGCCTGCTCGAAGGACGCAGGGACGAAATCGTCTATCATGTGGGTCGCCCTGGCGAAGACGAGTATACAGAGCGGGTGCTCAAATGCTGGGGTATTGACGGATTGTCGTCGCACACCAATGTCTGTTCGTCAGGAGGACGGACTGGATACGCTTTTTGGATGGGCATGGACCGTCCATCGCCTGATTACGCGGATGCGCGATTCATATTAATGATGAGCTCCCATCTGGAATCTGGGCATTACTTCAATCCCAACGCGCAGCGGATCATTGAAGCGCAGCAAAAGGGCACCAAGATCGCAGTCATTGATACAAGACTGTCCAACACCGCTTCAAAGGCCGATTACTGGATGTCGCCTTGGCCCGGCACGGAGACTTCGATGCTTCTGGCCATGGCGAACGGCCTGCTCCAGACAGACCGGTTCAATCGCGAATTTGTCCGACAGTGGGTCAACTGGCGCGAGTTCATGAGCGATCGTCAATATCTGCAGGAGTTGCGCGACAGAGGATTTCTGGACACTGTGCCGGCCACCCAGACATTTGAAGACTTCGTGCATGTGCTCAAACGCATCTATCGCGATTACACGCCTGAATGGGCGGAGCAGGAGAGCGGAGTGGCCGCCGCCATGATCCGGCAGGTCACGGATGAAATCGCGCGCGCGGGCACAGCGTTCGCCGCAAACGTCTGGCGAAACGCGGCTGCAGGACACCTCGGCGGCTGGATGATCACGAGATCGCTGGCCTTCCTCAATGTCTTGATGGGGGCAATCGGTGAGCCCGGCAGTCTGCTTCCAAACAGTTGGATCAAATTCGTTCCCGCCCGCAACTCGTCGCCTGCACCGCTGCAAGTGTGGAATGAAAACCATTGGCCGCGCGAATATCCACTGTCCTTCTTTGAACTCAGTTTCTGTTTGCCGCACATCCTCAAAGAGCGCAACAAGCGCATGGAAGTCTATTTTACCCGGGTTATGAACCCGGTATGGACATTTCCGGACGGCTTCAGCTGGATTGAGATGTTCAAGGAGCCGGACCGGGTGGGCTGTCACGTGACGCTGTCGCCTGTGTGGTCCGAGACCTCGCAGTTCTCCGATTATGTGTTGCCGATGGGTCTGGCCTCCGAACGGCACGATCTGCACAGTTATGAAACACACGCAGCGCAGTGGATCGGCTTTCGTCAACCGGTATTGCGGGTGTCCAAAGAGCGACACGGCATCAAGATTCGGGATACGCGGGACGCCAATCCGGGAGAGGTATGGGAAGAGAATGAATTCTGGATCGACCTGTCATGGCGGATTGATCCGGACGGCGCGATGGGCATTCGCAAACACTTTGAATCACCCTACCGGCCAGGGGAAAAGATCACCGTCCTCGAATACTATCGGTGGATATTTGAGAAGTCAGTACCGGGGTTGCCTGAAGCGGCGTCCGCCGAAGGGTTGACGCCGCTCGACTACATGCAGAAATATGGAGCGTTTGAGGTCACCAAAGACGTCTTCGGACAGCATCGACGACCGGTCGATCCCGCTGTGTTGCATGAGGCGACGATCGTTGCGGACGGCGCGGACGCGCAGGACGCGCATGCCGAGGGCGCGAATGTGCGAAACGGAAAGATTTGGGTCGATAAGGCGCCGCACACCTACAATCACGTACCGATGCCTGGACCGTTCAAAAATGCGCAGGGGAAGGTGAGAGCTGGCGTTGTCGTCGACGGCGAGGCTGTGAAGGGATGGCCGACTCCTTCAGGGAAACTCGAATTCTTCTCGACGACCCTGCGCGATTGGGGCTGGCCGGAGTATGCGATTCCCATCTATCCACGCAATGACGCGGAACGCAAACGGATGCCGCATATCGTGAGTCAGGTGCATTTCAAGACCATTGACTTTGCACGCAACGAGTTTATCCTTTTGCCGACGTTCCGTTTGCCCGTGCTGATCCACTCGCGCACGAACGGCGCCAAGTGGTTGCATGAGATCGCTCACGCGAATCCCGTGTGGCTCCATCCTTCCGATGCGTCGCGCCTGGGCGTTGTGACCGGCGATGAAGTGAGGATCGCCACAGAGATCGGCTCCATTGTGGATAAGGTGTGGGTTACGGAAGGCATTCGACCCGGTGTGGTGGCGTGTTCGCACCATTTGGGCCGATGGCGTTTGCATGAAACGACCGGGAGTGACCGCTGGAGCAGCTCATTGGTGAAGATTGCCGAGGTGGCGCCAGGGAAGTGGCAGATGAAGCAGATTCACGGACCGGCCCCGTTCCAGAGCACGGACAAGGATTCGGAACGCATCTGGTGGTCCGACGGCGGCGTCCACCAAAATGCGATTTTCCCAGTGCAGCCCGACCCGATCAGCGGAATGCATTGTTGGCATCAACGGGTGCATGTAGAGAAGGTCGCTTCCGGACATTATGGCGAAATCGATATAGACAGAAAGAAGGCGCATCAAGTGTTTCAGCGCTGGCTTCAGATTACGAGACCCGCGCCGGGGCCGGGAGGGCTCTATCGCCCGTACTGGATGCTGCGCGTCTTAAAGCCTCATCCCGACGCTTACATCGTTCCGGAAGGCAGTACGGGCATGGTGGAGACGACGCCCGTGCATGCGGACGAAACCGTCGGTTGACAGTTGCGGCATAAAGGGCTTTCGAGTGAGCGCTAAAAGAGGAAGCACAAGAGGCGACGGGTTCTCTTTTGAGGAGAATGCTGTTTATAATACGGCAGATGGAGTGCGATTCGCATTGCGAAACGCGCTCCTCTTTGATAAGGAAATTTTACAGAGTTCATAATGGATGTTAAGTTTATTGGCGAGGTGATATTCATGAAAACAGGATTGTTGTTGATCGATGTGCAATTGGATTATTTTCCGGGTGGCAGGATGGCGCTGGATGGCGCAATAGACGCAGTATCTGCGGCCGCCCGCTTGTTGGCGGCGTTTCGAGAGGTCGACTGGCCGGTCTGTCACATTCAGCACATCTCTTCGCGCGCGGGCGCAACGTTCTTTTTGCCAGGTACATCGGGCATCGACATTCACCCGGCGGTAAAGCCGAACGAGAATGAACCCATTATTGAAAAACATTTTCCAAACAGCTTTCGGGAAACTGAATTGATGAAACACTTGCGATCGAACCAGATCGAACGTCTCGTCATTTGCGGAATGATGACGAATATGTGTATCGATGCAACCGTTCGCGCAGCGTACGATCAAGGGTTTGACTGCATGGTCGCCCATGATGCATGCGCGGCGCGTTCCCTCGAATTTTCCGGGCGCGGGGTGCAGGCCGGCGATGTGCACGCGGCATTTCTGGCGGCGCTCCAGGGAATCTATGCCCGAGTCTTGTCGGTCGATGAGATCTGTTCCATGCTGCCTTGAACGTGGGCTGCTGAGAGGCATACGGGCGCGATTCATACCGTGGGGAACGAGCGCGTGAAGCGGTCGAGGTCTGCACAGCGAAACATAAACGTGGTCCGATGCAAATCGAACCACGTTTACATGTGCGGCGCGGTCTGTCACCCTTTCTCCCGCCATACCGCATCGCGCAAACCGGCGGGAGCGGGTTTGATTACAGGGTGCTGAAAACCCGCTTCACGTCGTTCGCCGACTTATGCAGCGCGGCCGTTTCCTCTTGCGTCAGTTCGATCTCAATGATTTTCTCGACGCCATTTTTGCCCAGCATCACGGGAACGCCAAGGAACAGTTCATTGACGCCGTATTCACCACGCACGAACGCAGAGCATGGCATTATGCGCTTCTTGTCCTTAAGAATCGATTCCACCATCTGAACGATTGATGCGCCCGGCGCATAGTATGCACTGCCTGTTTTCAAATGGTTCACGATCTCGGCGCCGCCCTGGCGCGTACGCTGCACCAGACGATCGAGGGTGGCCTGATCCAGCAGCGTGTCAATCGGAATACCGCTCACATATGAATAGCGAACGAGAGGCACCATATCGTCGCCGTGGCCGCCAAGGACAAACGCGGATACATCTTCGAACGATACGCCAAGTTCCAGCGCGATGAAGGTGCGAAAGCGCGCCGCGTCCAGAACCCCGCCAAGGCCGATGATCCGTTCGGGTTGGAATCCGCTCTCTTTAAATGCGACTTGCGCCATCACGTCGGAGGGATTGGTCACGAGAATCAGATGGGCGTCAGGAGAACGGGATGCGATTTCCTTGACGACGGAGCGAATGACCTTGACATTGGTGTCGACCAGATCATTGCGGTTCATGCCGGGCTTGCGAGCAATGCCTGCCGTAATGACAACAACGTCGGAAGCCGCTGTCTCATCATAGGAGTTGGTGCCTGTGATCACGCAGTCGTACCCTTCAACAGGGGCCGCTTCCTGTAGATCGAGCGCTTTGCCCTGGGGAACGCCTTCGACGACATCCGTCAGGACGAGGTCGCCGAGTTCCTTCATGGCCAGATAGTGCGCCACGGTGGCTCCGACGTTGCCAGCGCCCACCACTGTAATTTTGGACCGTTTCATCTTGCTATCACTCCTTCTACCGTCACGCCGCCGCCCTGACTGGCCTTGCCATCTGCAACGTTGTTTTGCAAGCCGAGATGGTGTCGGGGATGCCAGGCGATCAGCGTTCCATTCATGATCCCCTTAAGAGTACCTAAACTGACTATCACAAAGCAACCGGAAAGAAAGACAAGTTGTAGAAATCCTGCGACATAGAAGAAACGCAATTGTGTGAGGTGATACAGTGCATATGTGCCTGCCGTGAAACTTCCCAACGGGAAGACGTAACTCCACCAACCAAGTGTGTACGGAATCCCTTCGCCCTTCTTGCTCAGATGGAGAACAGTGTAGAGCGTTGCAATCACGCACCACCATACGCCGACACCCCATAAGGCCGATCCTCCGATGAGTCCGACAGCGCGCAGGCCAGGCAGAAAAGTTGCGAACAGGCTGTGGGTGGAGAGCGGAATCGTGGCCAGCGTACCCATGGCCATGCCAATAGGCCCAATCTCGACCCATACACTGGGGGCCATAGCGCCAGGCACCACCCGGTGGTACATCAACCGCGAGTAAAAGAGCGCGCTGACCATCAGGAAGAGAAAGAAAGTGAGCCCAAACAGCGCGATATCGAAAACAGTCATCCCCATGTTGACAGCAGGCGATCCCCAATAGGAGAGAAGATTGGCTCCGTCAGCCGCGCAGACGATCGGCGGAACGACGGGAATCAACCAGCTGGCCAGCGCGTCGCCGGGCGCGATATCGTGTTGCGTGAACATCAGATAGGGCACCGCGATCGCAGAAAACAGGCCGATCGCCACGCCGACGAGCCATAGTATTTGACTGATTCGCATCGATAATGCAATAGGCCATATATGCGTGCCAACCAGGAAGAAGTCATTGCCAACGACGTTTACGGCCATCGCAAGCGCTCCATAAAACAAGGCTCGTGAAGGATCGCGAAAATCTGACAGGGCCTCCTCCGTATGGTTGATCCATCGGGCGCCCCACAACGTGAGCGCAAGCACAAGCAGCAGCAGTACAACAATAAACGCGGCCACGCCCAACGTCTTGTGAAAGGGGAAGGCCACTGGTGAAGAGTAGCAGAGCCCGGCCATGATCCCTACACCCATGACTACTGTAAACCAGTTGGTGCCGATTTGTCGCGCTACAGACATACAACCAAACCTCCGATCTTGTATTTCTCTCTACAGTGTTAAGAATATCGAATAGAAGTTGCGCGTTGGCAACGCTTTTGCGATTATGATTATAAGAAAATCAAATAGGAGGAACGGGCGTGAATGTTTTGGAACCTTGGCGAACATTTCTGGCTGTGGCAGAGGAGGGAAGCATCTCGCGGGCGGCCAGAAAACTGCGCGTATCGCAACCGGCTGTCAGTCAACAGATGAAACAGTTGGAGCAGATTTATCGCGCGCCGCTTTTTGACCGCCGCCGCAAAGGGATGGCGCTGACAGAGGCAGGCCGAATTTTGCAGCGGGACGCAAGCAGAATTCATGACCTGATTGTCCTGTCACAGGAACAGGTGAGCGATGCGGCGGACACGCAGTCCGGAACGCTCGCCGTGGGAGCCAGTATGACGATCGCGGAGTATGTGGTGCCTACTGCGCTGGCCCTGTTTCGCAGACTGCGGCCACTCGTTAAGGTGCGGCTGTTTACCGGAAACTCGGAGGAGATCGGTCGTCAGGTGGCCAATGCCGATTTGCTGATCGGCCTGATCGAAGCGCCACTGTACGACACCCGAATCGTCCAGCGCGCGTTTCTGGATGATGAACTGGGGGCGATTGTATCTCCCAGGCACTCTCTTGCCAAACGGGAGACTTTGCTGCTGCGCGATCTGACCGGCGATCGGCTGCTCGTGCGCGAAAGCGGTTCTGGAACACGCACTGTGCTGGAGGAAGCGCTCCGGTCTGAGCATCTGTCCCTGCGGGATTTTTCTGTCTTTCTGGAGAGCAACAACCCGCAGACGCTCAAGGCGCTCGTAGAATCCGGGTACGGGATCTCCATAATGTCCAGGTGGGCTGTCCAGGACGCCGTCGCGGATGGCCGACTCGTCTTCGTTCCGTTTGCGAACAGGGCTGTCAAGCGTTCCTTTCTGATGGCCTGGCGGGAAGAGTACCAGGATGATCCATTGTTAACCGCATTTACCGAAGTGTTGGGCCAGTTGAATTTGCCGAAACCGGGTTAGGAGGTTATGCTATACTACTTCGTGGAAGGCGTTAAGACGAGGTGGGCCAAAGAAATGGCGAGTGAATCACAAAGGGAACGTAAAGATCAGTTCATGACATCTTCCGGGATTGGTGTTCAGCGGGTCTATGATCCGGCAAGCATCGCTTCGACTGACTCTTACGAAGAACAAGTGGGCGATCCGGGGATGTATCCGTTTACTCGGGGCATTCAACCGACCATGTTTCGCGGGCGACTGTGGACCATGCGTCAGTATGCAGGGTTTGGCGACGCCAGGCAGACCAACACCCGATTTCGCTACTTGCTGGAGCAAGGGCAGACGGGCCTGTCTACCGCGTTTGACCTACCGACGCAAATTGGCTATGACGCCGATCATCCGTTTGCTTTAGGGGAAGTTGGCAAGGTTGGCGTTTCCATTTCATCTTTGCTTGATATGGAAACTCTATTTGAGCAGATCCCGCTGGATCGCGTGAGTACGTCGATGACGATCAACGCCCCGGCTGCGGTTCTGCTTGCCATGTACATAGCGGTAGGGGAAAAGCAGGGAGCGTCAGGCGCTTCACTGTCTGGAACCATTCAAAACGACATTCTTAAGGAATATGTGGCCAGAGGTACATACATTTATCCACCGCAGCCGTCGATGCGCTTGATCACCAACATATTTGCTTTTTGCGCGGAACATGCGCCCCAGTTCAATACGATCAGCATCAGCGGCTATCACATGCGCGAGGCGGGCAGCACAGCGGTTCAGGAAGTCGCGTTTACTCTGGCCAATGCGCGCGCCTATGTGGACGCGGCTCTTGGGGCGGGATTGGCGATTGACGATTTTGCTCCGCGACTGTCCTTCTTCTTTAACGCCCACAACAACTTCTTTGAAGAAGTGGCCAAGTTTCGCGCCGCGAGGCGCATTTGGGCGCGCATCATGAAGGAGGAATACGGAGCGCAGAGTAAAAAATCATGGCAGCTTCGCTTTCACACGCAAACGGGCGGTTCGACTCTCACCGCCCAGCAGCCGGACAACAACATCGTGCGCGTAACCATGCAGGCGCTGGCCGCAGTTCTTGGGGGAACGCAAAGCCTGCATACGAATTCGCGCGACGAAGCGCTGGCGTTGCCCACCGAGGAATCGGCGCGCATTGCGCTGCGCACTCAGCAGATTATCGCCCATGAAAGCGGCGTGGCAGATACGGTCGACCCGCTCGGGGGATCCTATTATGTCGAATCGCTGACGGATGAAATCGAACGGCAGGTCAAGGTGTACATGGACCGCATCGCCGCCATGGGCGGTGCGGTCAGCGCCGTGGAACAGGGGTATATGCAGCGGGAAATCCAGGCGGCCGCGTATGAGACACAGCGGCGTATCGAACATCGCGAGGATATCGTGGTCGGGGTCAACGCGTTTACCATCGCCCATGAGCCTGAACCAGACCTGCTCAGGGTCGGCCCCGAGCTTGAGGAAGCGGCTCGAGCTCGTCTGCGCGATTTACGGGCGCAGCGCGATCAGACAGCCGTCGATGCGTCTTTGGGCCGCCTGAAACAGGCGGCGCAGGGCGACGACAATCTGCTGCCGCCCATTCTCGAAGCCGTACGGGTGTATGCTACGCTTGGCGAAATCTGCGATCAACTGCGCAGTGTGTTCGGAGAGTACCGACCACAGCACTGGTGATCGGGCGATCGCATTCACAATGCGTTCCGCCAAAAAGAGCCGGCGGATGCATAGGAGAAGGGCAGGGGTTGGACCATGAATCGGCCCATTCGGGTGCTTGTCGCGAAACCGGGTCTGGACGGCCATGATCGCGGAGCGCTCATCGTCGCGCAGGGTTTGCGCGACGCCGGCATGGAAGTCATCTATACGGGGCTGCGGCAAACCGTGGCGCAGATCGTGTCGGCGGCGGTTGATGAAGATGTCGATTGCATTGGATTGTCATCGCTCTCAGGCGCGCATATGTCACTCTTTCCTGCGATTTTGGACGAGCTGCAAAAGGAAGGCGCAAACGACATCCTGGTCATCGGAGGCGGTGTGATTCCACCGGCTGATGTTCGGATACTAAAGGAGCTTGGAATCGCAGAGATTTTTACGCCCGGCAGCACAATCGAAGACATGGCCGCGTTCATTCGGAGCCACGTCCGCAAGGACGCGGGAACGACTGATCAGGCCATGACCGATTTGGCGCGTGCGCCGCAGGTGATTGATCACATCGGGTTGGCGGTTGTGAGTCTGGAGGAGACCGTTTGCTTC
>JAJZEE010000069.1 GCA_021805735.1 Bacillota bacterium | reverse complement strand
TTATTCTCTCTCGGCGCACCCTACGAGAGACGGCGTATGGTATAATGCACCCATGGTTTGCCAGATTCCGCTTCGGATCACAAGGCGGCAGGCAAAGAAACTGGGGGCGCGGAACAGCAAGCGGATTAGGCGTCTGCCCAACTCGTATCGAGACGCGTTTGTGAGCACATTGGCGCCAACCCGATCCGCCAACAACAAGAGTGCATGGAGTGACCAGAGGCAGAGGATGAGGTATAGAGCAGAGGCACAACTGAATTGCGGTGCGACGGACATAAGGGGAGAAATCCAGAATGAAAGTCATGGAGCCAGGAATCTCTATCGGCACATGGGTTCTGTGGGGAATCTGGTTTACGGCAGAATTGTTGACGAATATCCGTTCGAAACGCATGCAAAAGAAGTTGGGAGTCACTCTTCAACGCAGGGACCGTGGATCGGCTATCGTCATTCTGATCGGCGGTTACGCGCTGTTGTTCATTGACTATGAGTTGCGAAGCAATCAGATTGGGTTGGTGACGGGTCCCTGGCTTATCTTGGGATGGTTGATCGCGTTATCTGGCATCTGTTTGCGGTATTGGGCTCTGGCGGTGCTTGGTCGTTTTTATACGGCGAGAGTTGCCGCGCAAGATGGGCAGACCCTCGTGCAACGCGGTCCGTATCGAATCGTTCGACACCCCTCGTATAGCGGCGGGCTGCTTATTCTGTTCGGATTTGGTTTTGCCCTGAACACGTGGGTGGGGGCCGTGATCGGTTCAATCACCCTGTTCTTGATTTATGCCTATCGAATTGCCGTTGAGGAAAAACTGATGCTAGAGACGTTCGGGAGCGCCTATCGTGATTACGCGCGCAAAACCAGGCGGTTGATTCCCGGTGTGTGGTGATCAGCGTATCGCGGCATTTGCGGCTTGCGTTCCAGGTGACACCTTTCAAAGGGGCGGGCTCTTCCGGGAACTTTTGAGGTTGGCGGCATGTGTTGGTGAAGGAACGATGCGGGTTCGCGAACGTTTCACGCGAACTCTGGCTATGATTCGATCGAGGAGATGATTGATCACATGCATGGACTGACTGATTCTACGACACTGTACAACGGTGTGGCTATGCCTTGGCTCGGCCTTGGTGTATGGCAAGCCAAAGACGGCGAAGAAGTGGAGCAGGCTGTGCGAACATCGATTGCAGCCGGTTACCGGAGCATCGACACGGCGGCGGTGTATCAAAATGAGACGGGCGTCGGCGAAGGGATCCGAACCGCTGGCGTCCCCCGAGAGCAACTCTTCATCACCACGAAGGTTTGGAACAATCGCCAGGGATACGAGTCGACGCTTGCGGCATTTGAAGAGAGTCGCAAGAAGTTGGGTGTCGATTATGTCGATCTCTATTTGATCCACTGGGCGGTCAAGGACAAGTACCGCGACACCTGGAGGGCTCTTGAGAAGCTGTATGAAGATGGGCGTGTGAGGGCGATAGGAGTCAGCAATTTTCAGGTCCATCATTTGCAGGATCTGATGACACACTTTCAGGTTAAACCGATGGTCAACCAGGTTGAGTATCATCCGTATCTGACCCAAAAGGAATTGCTGCAGTTTTGCAAGGAGCACGGCATCCAGCTTGAAGCATGGTCGCCGCTTATGCGCGGTGGGGAGATATTGAATCATCCGGTGATTCGCGAACTTGGCGAACAATACGGCAAAACGCCGGCGCAGGTCGTACTTCGCTGGGATCTGGACCATGGCGTGGTCACCATACCAAAATCAGTTCACGTAGAGCGCATTCGGGAAAATGCCGATGTGTTTGATTTTGCACTCACCGCCGCCGAAATATCCCGCATTGACGCGCTCAACCAAAATCGACGCAGTTTCGCTTACGACCCGGACAATGTGGATTTCGGTCTGTCCTGATTCGCGCATGGCAACAGATGATATAATGAGAATCGATTCGGGATTCGAAAGATTCGCAGACATGGACCAGGCGAGACGTGAACCATATGAGTGCGTTTTGAGTAAAGGGGGATGATCCGGTGAAAAAACGATTGACCAGGGCTGAAGTTCCGGTCGACATGACGTGGAATCTTACTGATCTGTATGCCACAGCCGAGGCTTGGGAAGCGGAGTTGGCGGCAGTCGTGAGGGATTTGCCGCGTGTTACGCAGTATCAGGGGCGTTTTCACGAAGGCGCAGTTGTGCTCCTGGAGTGTTTAAACGCGCAAGAGGCGCTTCTGGTGCGCGTGATGAGGGTGTTGACCTATGCCAGCCTGCACAATTCCGAAGACGGTACGAACCCTGTCAATCAGGCGAACTCGGGTCGGGTTGCCGCGATGCATGCAACGATTGGCGCAGCTCTCTCGTTCATCGATTCGGAGATTCTCTCTTTACCCGATGGAACGGTGGAACGATATTGGCAGGAAGAGCCCGGGCTTGACTCGCTGCGCAAGAATTTGACGGAGTTGTTGGAGACAAAGTCACACACACTGTCTCCTGAGACGGAGAGAGCGCTTGCCAGTTTGGGTGAAGTCTTTGGCGCTCCATACACGATCTATCAGAGAGGCAAATCCTCTGACATGCAGTTTGCCCCGATCACAGACACCGACGGTTCGGATCTGCCGATGTCCTTCGCCCTGTATGAACATGGCTACGAAGAGTCTCCCGATACCGCCTTGCGGCGCAAGGCGTACGCTTCGTTCGTGACCACTTTGGAACGGTACAAGAACACGTTTGCGGCCACCTATGCTACGGAGGTTAAGAAGCAGGTCGCACTGTCGCGGCTGCGCAACTATGAGTCGGCGACACACATGCTGTTGCGCCCGCAACAGGTGACGCCGGAGATGTATCACAACATTCTCGACATCATCCAGGCAGAATTGGCGCCGCATATGCGCCGGTTGGCCCGGTTGAAGCAGCGTGTTCTGGGTCTGGACAGGATGCTGCACTGTGACCTGAAGGCGCCTCTTGATCCGGACTTTAGCCCGAAAACTACCTATGAAGAAGCGTCGGCCAATATTCTCGACGCGCTGTCGGTGCTCGGTCCGGAGTACGGCAAAATCATCAGGACGGCGCTGACAGAACGTTGGGTGGATCTTGCGGACAACGTCGGGAAATCCACGGGAGCGTTTTGCGCAAGCCCCTACGGATCGCACTCCTATATTTTGATCACATGGACGGATACGATGCGCAGCGCGTTCGTGCTGGCGCATGAATTGGGACACGCCGGCCACTTCAATCTCGCCAATCGTTATCAACGCATGGCCAATACGCGGCCGTCCATGTATTTTGTGGAAGCGCCGTCGACGATGAATGAGATGCTGCTGACTCAGCACATCCTGAAGCATTCCAGCGACCCGCGCATGAGGCGATGGGTCATCATGCAGTCCCTGGGCACGTATTATCACAACTTCGTCACTCACCTTCTTGAAGGAGCGCTGCAGAGGCGTGTGTACGCGCTTGCCGAGGAGGGCCAACCGATCACTGCGACTACGCTTGGCGAACAAGAGGGTGAAGTGCTTGCCAACTTTTGGGGCGACGCGATAGAGATTGACGAAGGCGCCAAACTTACGTGGATGCGACAACCGCACTATTATATGGGGCTATATCCGTACACGTATTCGGCCGGACTTACCGCCTCTACGGCTGTGGCGCAGTTGATCAAGGAGGAAGGCCAACCGGCGATCGACCGCTGGCTGCAGGTCTTGAAAGCCGGGGGAACCATGAAGCCGCTGGAACTCATGAAAACTGCCGGCGTGGACATGTCGTCTCCGGAACCGATCCGCAGCGCCGTCGCCTATGTCGGTTCGCTGGTGGATGAACTGGAACGTTCGTTCTAGTGTTCCCTTTGTATGATATGGCCGACGTCCAGTCTGCGTTGCGGCAGGACGTCGGCCATTCGCGTTTCTCTTTTCCTCGTTGATTGGCGCAGGGTTTCGCAATAGCGCTCTGGATCGGGCTATAATGGGAGTAGCGAGCAAGGATCGAAAGGATGGACCCACATGTCGATGGCGCAAAGAAACGGGCGTTATACGGTCGCAGATTACCAGACGTGGCCGGATGAGGAACGGTGGGAGTTGATCGACGGCGAGGCGTATATGATGACACCGGCCCCGAGCGGACGGCATCAGCAAATCTCGTCGGAAGTGGGTGGACAACTGTGGACGGCTCTGAAGGCGTCGCCGTGTGTTCTCTACTATGCTCCAACGGACTTGGCGTTTGAAGCTGCGGAGGATACGGATACGGTGGTTCAGCCGGATCTTTTCATCATGTGTGGACCGCACAAGTCAAATGGCCAGGTAATCGGAATTCCGGTCTTGGTTATCGAGATTCTGTCGCTTACGACCGCACGCCGCGACAAGGTAACCAAACGGGCGTTGTACGAACGCGTTGGCGTGAAAGAATACTGGATCGTCGATCCGGTCTACGAGGTGATCGATGTGTTTGTGCACGACGGAACGCGATACAGTCGGAACCAAACGGTTGCGAAGGGCGATTCCGTGAGCGTTTCTATGCTGGACGGTGTATTGGTGGATGTTGAGGCGGTATTCACGAAAAATCGTGCGTCGGAGACGGAGGAATGATGGATCGCGGATTCGAACCGTCGGCGGAAGGGATCGAGATGCTGTGGCAAAACTTTACTATCGTTTCGGACAGATGAATGCCAGCAAGTCCATTCAATTGCTCACTGTAGCGCACAATTATGAGGAACAGGGGAAGCGAGTCATGCTCTTTACCCCCTCTATCGATGCGCGGTATGGATGCGGAAAGATCGCGTCACGCGTAGGGATTGTGCGCGATGCGATCGTGGTGGAAGACAGCACGGATCTGTTTTCGTTGATCGAAACTCAGCGTCCGGATTGTGCATTGGTGGACGAGGTGCAGTTCTTGCGGGCCCACCATGTCGAACAACTGGCGCGGGTGGCGGACGATCTGAATATTCCAGCTATCATGTACGGGTTGCTGAAAGACTATCGCAACCAGTTTTTTGAGGGTAGTGAAGCCGCTATTCTGTTTGCGGACCAGATTGAGGAAATCAAGACCATATGTGCGGATGCGACGTGCAACCGTAAGGCGACGATGATACTGAAGGTGAAAAGCGGTGTGCCCGTATACACTGGAGAACAGATTGAGGTGGGGGGCAACGATATGTACAAATCCGTATGTCGCAAACACTATTTGCATCCAGACATGGACAACCTGTCGCCTCTTTCTGCAGATCTCCAATGAACGGTTCGTTCATTGGGGTTGGATTTGTTCCCTCATTGGCGGCGTTTGGGGGTGAGGCATGCAAACAGGACGACGAGTGCAGATGGTCGCAGTTCAGGTTCTTAGCCACCTGATGATTGGCGTGATCGTGATCTGGGTCGTACGCCGACGTGAATCGGGTGCGTATTTGACCGCACTGTTCACGTCTGATAAGTGGCCCTCGCAGGTTATCCTGGGGTTGCTCAGCGGAATCATTCTGGCCTTTCTGATGGATTATGTGCTAAGACGCAGTCACGTAGAGATACCGCAGATCATGCGGAAGATTCTTGCTCAGCTGGGTGTTAGGGCGTCTTTCATTCTGCTGGGGCTAGCGGGTTTTTACGAGGAGTTCTTTTTTCGCGGTGTGATACAGGGTCTCCTGATTTCTCCGCTTGGGCAACTCGGCGCATTTGTCATAGCCTGGACCGTGTTTACCGCGGTGCACGTACCGCAATACTGGCGTGTGCCCGTGTTTATCGCCGAGGTGGCTGTCATGTCTGCACTGGGCGGCGTTTGGTTTGCTCTCACAGGCAACCTGCTCGGGCCCATTGTCCTGCACGCTGCCTTTAACGTACACTTGACCTATTTACAGCGCGAGAACATGTTTTCGATGAACGAATAGAGGAGATCGATGGTATGAAGCGAACCGTGTGGGGCCTTCTTGCGGCCTTCTCAATGTCCTCATTGGTCATACTCGCCGGGCAAGCCGTTTCTCAAGGGCAGGATACTCCATCAGTGAACTCTGCGACGAGTCCGGCGCGCAGGGCGCCTGAAGGAAGCGCTTCTTTTGGCTGGAAATGGGTGGATTTGTCTGCAGTGTTGGGGCCGCAATCGCAGATCAACGGATTTACGGGGGCGCAGGGCGCCTTGCAAGTAGTGGCAGGATTGGCCCCCACGTCCAACATGATCAGACATACTCTCTATAAACAGGTCAAGTATGACTTTACCGCCAATCAGTTGGCTTCGACCGTGACTTCTACAAGGACGCCGATACCGTATGCAGGCCCATACTCTCTGGCCATGGTCCAGCCCACGTTCTCATTTGCGCCGCAACACATGCAGATCCTGAAAAACGGAAAATCCGCAGTCGCCTGGCCGAAAGGTGTCATCGCTTACGGCTCGGAGATCAATCCCGCCGTGGTCAGTTCCGCCGGAACGACATGGGATAACGCCATCATCGGCCAATCTGGCCAGTGGTTGTGGATTGCCCTCAAAGGTCCGCAGTACCCGGCCATGCGCCAGGCTCCGCAGCTTGTTTGGCGATTCCGGTACTGGAACCGAGTCATGGCCATAAACGTAACGACGGGCCAATATCGCCTGTACGCGATTCCCCGCATGACGGCGCGGGAAAGCACCTGGAGTACACCGCCGGCGTTTTTTGTTTCGCCACACGCCGTCTATATTGGCGTATCGCACTGGGTGGGCCGATTTCCGCTAAACCCGGTCGTGTTGTCGTCGGCGCCTATTCTAGCGAGGACGCCTGCGGCTGTGTTGCGGGAGCGGAGCGACTGGATGCTGGCTGTCGCGCAGGCTGCGGCTCGGCAAGGCGCCGCCAGCGTCGCTTCGTTTTGGAACGACGCCGTCATGAACAAAAGCGTGCCGGGAGTGCCGGGACAACCAGGAAGTCCGGCGTCTTCCTGGTTATTTGACGGGGCGTACTTTAATCACTGGATGTATCCGAATGATCTTGTATGGGCCATGAACTTTCCGCTTGCGCCCGATACGGTGGCCTACAGGCAACGCGCTGCACTGTTCGCCGATATTTTCGGTCTCCTGAAAAATCCCCTGCGCGGGATGTGGATTTCCTCGACGAATGCGCAGATGCGGGCGCATTTCCATAATCATCCGCCCGCATTGCAAGGATATCTGGTGAGAAACGGATTATACGTGCCTGACCCGTCTGCATGGCCTTTGCCCAGCAGTTTTCAGACGTATGGCCTAGTGCGCAATGCCGTCGCTCCCGTGCTTGCCGCAGGGTCTGCGGTTCCCGTTTGGCTTCCCCAGCAGGCGGGCTCGCCCTGGAAGGGGTGGCTTGACGTCAAGGCTGATTTTGTCGGGGGCTATGATCTCACGGTATCGGCGGGACCCGCGCTGCCTTTGAATTCTCCAAAAATAGTGAGTGGAAACGCCAATTTACTCTTTGCGCTGCGTGGTCAACCCGTCTCGAGTCCGGCGCCGGCATCGTGGGCATGGAACATGAATGCGGCCATTCCGGGAGCCGCCCAAAGTCGAGTGAATCTGGGGTCTGGGGTATGGGGCGTTTTGTACGCAGGGAAGATTCAAGGTCAGTCAGCGCAGAGCGTCATGTGGCGGGAGAAGGGCTGGACGTTCAGTGTTCCCGCCGCGCCAGGTTGGCCGCAAAGCGCTTTGTCTGCCGCCCGACAGATCGTCGCCTCCCTGAGCAACGTTCACTTCACGGTGGCAGGCGGTCAGGCGGTATTCGGTTTAGGCAATGATTTACCGTCACAGGCTGAGTTTTCAACGATGAACGGGCGCTACTTTCTCTACGTAACCGGCTGGCGCGCCGCTGCTTTCGCGGCCTCCATGACCACAGTATCGAATTATTGACAGTTATTTTTCTGCTTTAACGTTGAAAAAGTCGCCGCCTTTATAGAGATCGTCGTCGGTTCCCCAGTGAATTTCCTTCGGCGACTGAGTTAGCAGAGGGATGTGTTTTGAGCAGTGAATGAACGCCTCATCCACATTCACTAAAACCCACCGTTCCGCGCGATCGTCTTGCAGGTTCCAACGGGTATCCGGCAATTCCCTGATCGCTGCCTGTCCATTCACGTGAAGACCGATACAGTGTTTGAAGAAATCGATGAACATGAGTCCGATATGGGGATTTTCTCTGATGTTTGCCAAACTCGCGTAGACACCGTTGCCGCGATATTCGGGATAGGCAAGGGTATGATCGTTCAGTACGCGGACAAAGCCAGGCAGACCTGAGCGAAACGATGAATCACAGTCGCCCCGGGCGTTTGCAGTAGCGATAAACACCATAGTCTGGTTTGCAATGAATTGCTGCATGTGCGAATTCAGTTTGGAGAGCATTTGATTTCTGTAAAACGCCTCGGCTCGCTGCTCGCTTCCGTACTCTCGCTGCAACTCGCGTTCAACGGGTGACTGGCTCATGTCTTGAAAGTCCTCCTTATGCGCTGGGCGTTTACGATTGGTAACTGCGGATTTCATTGCACAGCCGCGGCTGTTGCGCCGAGGTGAACACCAGTCGGGAAAGCTCCCGGCAGGGTAAACGGGAAGAGATCCTGTCCAAATTGTGCGGTCGGTGAGCGGACAGGCGAGCGCGACCGAAGTTCCTGCGTCCGTTCTGCAAGTCATTGTAACCGGATTTCGGTCAAATGTCATGGAAGATTGCGTTGATGACGTGTGTACAGACCCTGTTCCATCACATGTAATGTGGTATGATCGATGCGCTGGGCACTATGTAGGAGAGCGGCGTGACGGCTGGTGTGGTTGAGTTGAAAGGAGATCGGTATGGCGGCAGGATGGGGATTGGTCAATGAGCTGTTTATGATTGTGAGTTCCATTACAGCGGCATTTGGATGGGCTGCGATTCGGCGCAACCGCGTACATCTTCATCGCAAATTGATGATCACCGCGTCGGTGTTTGGCGCTATGTTTTTTGTCAGTTATGCACTCGCCACGTTGACCATTGGAGATGCAACGTTTGGCGGACCTTCAGGCATGGCGGGCGCCTACAATTCCTTTTTGCAAGTCCACGTGGCATTGGCGACTCTGGGCGCCATTCTCGGAGTGCTTACACTCATTCTTGCGGCGCGCAGGCGGTTTCGCAAACACAAACGCGTGGCGCCCTGGACTGCGATCATGTGGTTCATATCGGCGGCAACCGGACTCGTTGTATACCTGTTATTGTTTGTTATATTTCCTCCTGGCCCGACGATCAGGAATGTGTTGCACCTAATCTTCAGTTCTTAAAGAGGGGGGACCAGTAGGACAGTGATCAATCCTACACGGTTGCATGAGTTGATGGCAATTGAAGAACAGAGGTTTCTTAAGGATCATCCTGAGTCCCATGCTCTTTCCGAACAAGCCAAGGGATCGCTGTTCGCCGGCGTGCCCATGAACTGGATGACCAAGTGGGCTGGAGGATTCCCCCTCTTTGTCCGGCGGGCTAAGGGATCCCGTTTTGTCGATGTGGATGAGCGAGAGTATGTGGATTTTTGTTTAGGGGATACGGGGGCCATGACTGGACACTCCCCGGACGAGTCTGTGGACGCCATCGTACAGCAGGTTCGAAACGGGTTGACTCTCATGTTGCCGACCGAAGACGCTATTTGGGTCAGCAACGAACTCTCAAACCGATTTGGTTTGCCGTATTGGCAGTTTACCCTCACAGCAACGGACGCGAATCGCTTTGCTCTGCGCATCGCCCGAGCGGTGACAGGCCGCAACAAAGTGCTTGTGTTCAACTGGTGTTATCACGGAACGGTTGACGAGACATTCATTACACTCCGGAACGGTACATCAGGCCCACGTAAGGGGAATCTGGGGCCTGCAGTGAATCCGGCGGAAACAACGCGGGTCGTTGAATTTAACGACATTGACGCGTTGGCAGAAGCACTGTCCCATGAAGACGTGGCGTGCGTGATTGCGGAGCCAGTTATGACGAACATCGGCATCATACATCCGAATCCCGGTTTTCATGACGCGCTGCGCGCGCTGACCCGACGCCATGGCACGCTGTTGATTCTGGACGAGACACATACGATTTGCACGGGGCCGGGAGGATACACAGGAGAATTCCATTTGGAACCGGACATTTTCACGATTGGCAAACCCCTTGCAAGCGGCGTGCCTGCGGCCGCGTATGGTCTTCGCGCCGACGTCGCCGAACGGTTGACGGCAGTCCTGTCTCGAAACGAAACCGACACCAGCGGCATCGGCGGAACCTTGGCCGGAAACGCGCTCTCCATCGCGGCCATGCGGGCAACCCTGACACATGTACTGACTAAGGATAACTTTGACAAAATGATTGCGCTGGCGACTCGTTTTACGTCTGGAGTCAATGACGTGCTCACGGAGCGATCGCTGCCTTGGCATGTGACGCAGCTCGGTTCCAGGGTCGAGTATCTGTTTCAACCCACTCGACCGAACAACGGTTCTGAAGCGGCTGAATTATGGGATCATGAACTGGATCGATTGATTCACCTGTACATGCTGAACCGCGGCATCCTGCTGACGCCGTTTCACAACATGGCGTTGATGTCTCCGAACACTACCGTGGAAGACGTCGATTTGCATACGAGTGTTTTCCGGGAGGTTACGGAAGCGCTGACCCGTGACTAAAGATGGCCGATTTTGGTTTCTGTTGTGAGAGATAGACTTAGGACTCGTATCCGGATCTGGAGAAATGAAGAGGAGTGTTTGCGTTTGAACCGGACACTTCGCGTAGTGGGTTTAGCGGCGATTGCGACCGTGTCGTCGACGGCGATTGCGCTATCCACACTTTCGGGGGCGTGGGCGGCCGCGGCGCGCAATGAGCATGGCGCAGTCAAGGCGCCGGCAGAATCCAGCCAGGTGCAAGCGCTTACGCAGAACTACCGTCCTGCCGCCGATGCCAACACACCGTTGCAAACCGCATGGAATGGGATTGTGCAACACGCCGATCTTGCTCACGCCACTGTTTCTGCATACGCTTATGACGTCACGACTCACCAGGTGCTGGCTGCCATCCATCCGAATGAGCGATTGACGCCGGCCTCTGTCATGAAGCTGTTTACCTCTGCGACTGCGATGGCCGATCTTGGCCCATCCTTTCGCTACGTCACCAAAGTGAAGTCGGGGGCAGCTTCGTCAAATGGGGCGCCAGGCGCGATCTATCTGGTTGGCGGAGGGGATCCCTGGCTGGAGGCGGACGGCGCGCTGACCCTGGAACAAATGGCAAAACAGGTTGCCGGAAAGATTCACGACGCGTCGCGAGTGGTCGGCGTGGGAACGCTTTTTGGCGGATCGCGCACTGGAACGGGTTGGACGTGGAACGACCTTCCGTGGAACTATACACCGAATATTTCCGGGTTAACCGTCGAGCGCGATCAATTGAATCTGCTTGTCGAGCCGGGCTCTCGCGGGGGCCCACCCAGCTATGTCGTGAACCCGCTCAATCCGAGCGCAGACCCGCCGCTCACGTTCTTGCATATTTACAATCAGGCGAAGACGGTGGCGGCTGGACGTGCGAACACCCTGTCCGTCTATAGGGGGCCGGGAACCAATGACATCTGGATCACCGGTCAACTTCCCCAAGGCGACCAGGCAAACACGTTCCTGTCTATCCACGATCCGGCCCTGTTAGGCGCCACTCTGTTCCAACAGCTGTTGACGCGCGACGGCGTTCATTTTCAAGCGCCGGCTGTCGCGGGTTCCCTACCATCAAGTGGCTTGCAAACGGTTGCGAGTCATGCGTCACCGCCTTTGTCACAGTACCTCCAGATTCAAAACACCTATTCCATCAACCTGATGGCAGAGAATTTGCTGCGAACGGTGGGGGTTAGAAGCGGCGGCGACGGCTCTGCGCAGTCCGGGATTGCCGCGGTGGATCAGTTTCTGACTCGGGCGCGCGTGCCCGCAAATGCCGTGCAGGTTGACGGCTCGGGGTTGTCGCCCCTGGATGAGGCGAGCGCCCGAAACGTCGTACAACTCTTAAGCTACAGCGCCAGTCAATCGTGGTTCAAGACGTTTGAACACTCGCTCATTCACATGGGGCGCACAAATCAATGCAGCTTCATGTGCGGATACATGGATCAGACGCCTGCTGACGGAACGGTGTGGCTGAAGACAGGAAATCTAAGCAACCAGTGGAATTACGCCGGATACGCTCATGCCAAAAACGGCAATTTGATTGCTTTTGCCATTCTGATGGATGGACTGCAGTCGAACACGTTTTTTCAGCAGGCGATCGGACCGCAAGACAAGATGACGGAGGCTGTGGCAAGCTGGCCTTATGAATCTGGCTATCAAAGAGGAACGTACGCAAACGTGGCGTCGCCGCCGCCTTTTCTGACCCATTTGTTGCCCGTTGCCCTTGCGCAGGGCGACGTTCTGGGCGCTGCGGCCGTTCCCGTGGGAACGGCGAAAGTTGCCTACAGCTATCAGGGGGCGCGTCGACTGAAGCCCGGATTGTTGCCTAGGCTTGCGGTGCTCGGCGCGTATCTGCTGAATCCGCAGATCGGCGTTCACCACGTACGGGTGATTGCGACGGGGTCGCTCAACGCCGGAGTGGTGCACGGTGCGTTAGTCCTTTCGTCCGGCGGCTACGCGAACCTCTCGTCAACGAACCTGCATGCGCTCGCGCAGAGTGTGTACAAGCGGGGAATCCGCGCGGTGACGGGGGCGATTGAGTTCGTTCAACCTCCGTTTGGCGGCTTCGGCGGTTCGCGGCTGCCCGCCAGTATGCCTTGGGAAGACTTCGGATCTGCGTTTGCGGCTCCGCTGTCGCGATTGATGACGCAGAGTGACCAAGTGTCGCTCACGGTGATGGGCGAGCAACCCGGAGTCACACCTTCGGTGGCGGCGCCCATGGACCCGCCTGGATTGGTGGTCAAGAACGCGGCGGTGACCGGTGCGGTTCATAGCGCCCCGACGGTGCGTGCGGCGTGGGTGCGAGGAACGAACACTTTTAGTCTTGTGGGAAGCGTGCCCGCCGCCTCTTCGGAAACAGTCACGGTTACGGATCCGCAACCCGGCGAGTGGACGGCCGCAGCTTTCGCTCAGGCACTTAGCCAGGCTGGCGTGAAAGTTCAGAACTCAGCGCCCATAAGACTGGGTGCGCAACCGCCTGGAATGGTCGTGGCCAGTCTGTTGGTGGGATCGGCTTCGCCCTCGTCCACTGATGCGAGAGTTCTGCGGACGCTGGAAGATCCATCAGCGCGAACAACGCTGGATCTGTACGCGGAACTCGGGAAAAAGGCGTCTGCGGATGTCTCTCAACTCTTGGGAATACATGCCACCATCGTTGATCCGTCGGGGGTGGGTCTGGAGAATTATATGACGGCTGACAGCAGCGCACGTCTGTTGGCAGGCATGTGGGGGCATAGTTCCGATCATTCATTGGTGGCAAGTCTGGGCCGTCGCCTTTGGGTCACCCAAACCCCGGAACAGCTGACGGTTGCCGGATACGTTCGAGGAGCGCACGGTCAAATGTACGCCGTCACGCTGATTGTAAATGGGCTTCCCTGGTCTGGACACTTTGCGCCGAGCGCTTCGTGGCTGGCTGCTCCGAGCGCCGCGAAGGGTTAGACTGTCATGGCGCTTCGCGCCACCAACAACCGGGAAGAAAATGCGCCTGCGGCGATTTTCCGGGTTAGAAGAGGTGGAAAGCAGGCTGCTGGCTCGCATAACGGTCTGGGAGTGCGTCTGTTGTCAACTCTGATCCTGTTCCTGTTAACGCTCTCAGGTCTCGGTCATTCTACGTGGAATGCAATCTCCAAAACCATTCCAGAGCGGGATGCATTTTTCACATTGATCACCATGAGCGCCGTCGTCCTGTATCTGCCACTCGCCGTCTTTCTGCTGCAAAGAGACTCCATTCCGCCGCAGGCATGGCTGTTTGCGCTGGGCAGCGTCAGTTTTGAAGTCATCTATTTTCTCGTTCTGGCAAAAGCATATCGCATGGCTCCCCTGATTACGGTGTATCCGATCGCGCGGGGAACGTCTCCTGTCCTGGCCATGCTGTTCGGTTTTGTATTCACGAGCATGACCATCACTCCACTCGGACTGACAGGGATCGTCATGATCGCGCTTGGCATCTTCTTTGTGAACCAACCGCGTCTGAATTTCACGCAGATGAAGTCTGCGTTTGCCAACCAGGGGGCCTTCTATGCGCTGCTCACCGGAGCCTGCACGGCCATCTACAGCGTCTTTGACTGGTTCGGCGCGCATGTCATGTCCGGGATACTATTCATCTACATCGTGTACATCGGAATCGCACTTGGCAAATTGGCCGCGGATCGCATTCTCCTGCCCCCAGTGTCGTATATCGGACTCTTGCGCCGCCATCCCTTAAAGACACTGATTGGAGGAACTCTGGCTTTTAGCGTCAACGCGATCGTGCTGTATTCTATGCAAACGACGCCGGTGGCGTATGTGACAGCCGTGCGCGAGGTGGGTATCCTGTTTACCGCGATCATCGGCGTCGTCTGGTTGAAAGAGAGAATGACGCTTCCCAAAGCCTTGAGCGTCATCGCCATCGTAGCCGGCATCTTCCTGATCAAATTCGCCTAGCCCAAATTCGGCCCGCGGGGCAACTATTGCGCGCGCAACAGCGCCCATACCTCCCGTATCGTTGGTCGCTTTCCATATAAGGTCACGCCTACCCGGTAGATCCTCGCGGAGATGTAGCCGCTAACCAGCACGGAGCAGGTCAGGATCGCGATCGCGGCCGCCAACTGAATCGGCGGAACGGTGGTCATGCCTTCTCGCGCGAACATGAGCATCGGAATGAAGTTCGGAATAAAGGACAGGGCGATGACCCAGGCGCTGTTCGGCGCGCCAAGCGCAAATATGGCCGCCGTGAACGATATAACGAATGTCATGGTGATCGGAGACGAGGCCTGGGTTACATCTTCCACGCGACTGACGAGCGAACCGACCGCGGCGTACAGCATGGCAAACAGGAAGAACCCAAGCAGGAAAAAGACGACAAAAAGACTCAACAACCAAGGCGTCAGACCATGAAACATGCTATGCGCGGCGCCTGCTTCTGCGGGAGTCAGATGAGAACCTATATAGGCTGCAAGCAGTATCAGGGGATATTGGGTCAATCCCACCAGGCTGATTCCGACAAGCTTGCCGTACAGGAGAGTCACCGGTCTGACGTTCGCGATGAGCAGTTCCTGTACACGTGAACTCTTTTCAGCGGCCACTGACATCATAGCCATCGAGCCGTAGAGCAGTACGAACATGTATAGCAGCATTTCCAGGAAATAGATCGGCAGAAAGAGGTTTTGGTGCGTGGGGATCACCTGGACCAGACGCATGGGAACTTTCGCCATGACAAGCGCATCCTGTGCGGCGGTCAGACCCTGGCGGCGCATGGCTGTAAGTGAATACAGCGACTGCAGATAGGTTTGCAGGGGTCCGACAAACGCTGCGTTGGCGTTCCGAACGATGGTTGTGACGATGGGAGGCGCGGCGGCGACCTGCGGCTGAATGATCACAATGCCGTCGAGGTTGTCCTGGCCTCGCTTCAGTTCGTTGCGGAGGATGGGCAGATTCGGGAGCCGACCAGATTGCCAGATATACCCGCCGCCCATCTGGGTGCGTAATCTTGTGGAGGAAAGCGGGAACTGTCTCGCCTCGTTGACCACAACGATCCTGCTGGGCGAATTGTGTGAGAACGCGCTCAAAATCGCGGGACCCGCCGAGACGATGATCATGATGACAAACATCAGTGTGGTGGTGACCAGAAACGCCCTCGTTCGAACGCGTTCCTTATAGGTGAAAGACAGTACGTTGAGAAATTGGCGCACGTTCACTCGCCCATCCTTTCAATGAAGATGTCATGGAGAGAAGGTTCAGAGAGTTCGAATTTGACGACGGGAACGCGTTCTTCGACAAGTGTGCGCAAGATCGCTTGCGCTCTCTCCTCAGTGTCCAGTTTAATTTCGTATCCATTGGCTCGCCGTTCAATAGGCACGCCGGAATGGGTCGCAAGCAATGCCGTGACATCGCGATCAGTCTTTATGAGCAGACTGGTGCGCCCGTAACCGCGCTTGATCTCCCGCAGATTTCCCTGAAGAATGATGCGGCCGCCTTTGAGCAAACAGATCTGTTCGCAAAAACTCTCGACGTGGTCCATCTGGTGACTGGAGAAAACCACCGTTTTGCCGCTGGCGATCAGATCCATGAGGATGCCTTTCAGGAGATCCGCATTGACAGGATCCAGGCCGCTGAACGGCTCATCGAGAATCACGATCTGCGGATCGCTCATCAGCGTGGCAACCAGTTGAATCTTCTGCTGGTTGCCCTTGGACAGTTCTTCAACACGGCGGTGCAGTACATCGCGGACGCCAAAACGTTCCAACCACGCCATCACCGCCCTGCGCGCATCGCCGTGCGACATGCCTTGCAGGCGGCCGAAATAGATGAGTTGATGGATGATTCTGGACTTCTGGTACAGGCCCCGTTCCTCTGGCAAATAGCCAATCTTCACACGCCGCCTGTCCAGCGGCTGTCCGTTCCAGTCGATGCGCCCGGTATCAGGCGCAAACAATCCGAGAATCATCCGGATGGTTGTGGTCTTTCCAGCGCCGTTCCCGCCGAGCAGCGCGAGCGCCTGTCCGGGCTGCGCCGTGAACGTGACATCGTCAACGGCCAACACGGATGAAAATCTCTTGGAAACGTGTGTTACACTAAGGCTCAAGTGTATCCCCCGATGTCCGGCCGCACCGACTACAGGCCTGTGATAGTCTGGTATGACAGATTCATAGTCAGTATAGACATTTTCCCGACAACTGTCCATTAAATGGCATACTTATCCTGGCGCTGGTTGACTCGGACATATCAGGAAGATCTCAGAGTGTATCGATTAGACCTCAATTGGAGAAGGGACCGCGAGATCATGAACTTGTATGCTGACTTGTGCGGTTTATTGAGGGTTGATCAGGTAACGCAAAACGACACCGAACGAATGCGCCATAGCCATGACGAATCCTATCATCGACCGCATCTGCCTGACGTGGTCGTGTTTCCGGAGAGCGCAGCTGACGTCGTCGCTATTTTACGCTATGCCAATGATCGCGGCGTTCCGGTGGTGCCGTTCGCGATCGGCAGCAGCCTGGAGGGGCATGTGATTCCCGTGCGCGGCGGCATTAGTCTCGATATGATGCGTATGAACAGAATCAGGGAGATCCGGCGCGACGACTTCCTGGTCTGCGTTGAACCTGGGGTTCGCAAGGACCAGCTCAATGCGGCGTTAAAGCGCTTTGGTCTGTTCTTTTCGGTCGATCCCGGCGCCGACGCGACAGTCGGGGGAATGGCCGCGACCAATGCCAGCGGTACAACAACAGTTCGTTATGGTGTCATGCGTGACCAGATTCGCGCTCTGGAAGTCGTCCTTCCAGACGGGCGTGTCATTCATACGGGTTCTCTGGCTGCCAAGTCGTCGTCCGGGTATCATCTGAACGGCCTCTTTGCCGGTTCAGAAGGAACGCTTGGAGTCATTACAGAGTTGTGGCTCAAGGTGCATGGGTTGCCAGAGAGCGTTACTGCCGCTCGAGCGACTTTCTCTTCGGTCGCCGAATGCGTGGACACGACTGTCGCCGTGATGGGGGCGGGCGTTCCCGTCGCACGGATGGAATTGATTGATGAGGCCACGATGCGCGCGGTCAACCGCTATCGCAACACCTCGTTTCCAGAAGCGCCAACGCTCTTTTTCGAGTTTCACGGAAACGCCTCGGGCTTGCAGCAGGATGTGTCAACAGTCAGGGAAATCGCGGAGGCGGAAGGTTGTGCATCATTTTCCATAGAAACAACGGAGGAGGGACGCAAGCGGCTTTGGGATTCCAGGCATGTATCCTATCTGGCGTTTCGCGCTCAATTTCCAGGCAAACACTCACTCGCAACCGATGTCTGTGTTCCGCTCACAGAACTTGCGGGCGCCGTGTCCTATGCGCGCAGTCTGCTTGACGAAGCCGGAATGATCGGCGGGATTGTCGGCCATGCCGGGGACGGGAACTTCCACGCGCAAATCATCATGGATCCCGATGATCCAAAGGATGTCGAGAAGGCGCACGATATTACGGATCGGCTGGTTCATTATGCGCTCGAGCGGGGCGGCACGTGCACCGGGGAGCACGGCGTTGGGCTTGGTAAACGCGCGTTTCAACCGATTGAACATGGTTCCTCGATAGAACTCATGCGGTCGATCAAACACCTGATCGACCCGAACAACATCATGAACCCTGGGAAGCTCGTCGACGATTGAACATCGGAAAAGAAAATTGAACCCCCGACAAGGTTGCAGCGTTCATCCGGTTCCCTGACTCTCTCAGAAATTTTGCGAACCCGTCCATCGACGGTCATAAGTTCACGATCCCAAGCGAATTCTCTCGTAGGCAAAGCAGTTGAACACTAGGTCAAGGAGAGGATCGGGTTGAACACATCGGTGTGGAAGGGTTTGACAGGGGCGGCTGTTACGCTGCTCGTCATGGGCATGACGATTGCGCCCGCGTTTGCGGACTCTGGACAAGGGTCGCATAACGGTGGCAAGAAACACAGTCACGGTCAGCAAAAAGATCACGCCCACAATAACGGGCAGAACGGTTGGAGCAGCTTCTTTGGCGCCAAGGGTCAAACTGACTTTAGCGCCGTACTGGGTGAAGGATACGGCAATCCATTTAGTTCCGGCCATCCACTTGGCCCGGGCGGGTCATTTGGTCCTGGAGGATCTTTCGGTTCCGGTGGTCCTTTTGGCCCGGGCGGTCCATTCGGTCCTGGCACGCCCTTTGGTTCCGGCGGTCCGATGGGCCCCCCGGGCGCTTCCGACGCTGGAAATGGCCACGGTCATAACTACGGCAGGGGGATTTCTCGCCAAGTCATGATTCAGGAAGTCCAGGCCGCGATCAATTACTTTAATCCTTTGGTTCAAAATGGAGAGACACAACTACAGGCAGCCATTCAGACAGCGCAAAATGGCCAAAACGGCAATGGATCCGGGAATGGTTCATTTTGGACCAGTTCGGATGCGTCGCTGCAACAGCAGATGCAGGCAGTGCTGTCGCAACTGGCGACGAGTCAGAATCCACAGCAGATGATTGATCTGATGCAGCAACTCAGCGGTCTGGTCAAGCAGTTGCGCCAGGCGGTTGATCAGTCCATGCAACAGGGCAACTCTGTGTCACAACTGATCACCAAGGATCAGCGGCTATTGAGTCGCGGAGGCGCGTACTATACTCGACTGGATCAAGATATGCAGACGATCCTCGGCTGGTTGCAAAACAACAGCGGGAGCGTCTCATCTCACGTGCGTCAGGAAATCCGCGGGATCTTCGACCGCTATGTGGCATTTAGCATGTATTTCACGGGCGACATGGACAGCGCTGCAGCACAGCTCCAGGCCGCATCCTCTTCTGGTCAGGGCGGAACGCAGCCGACGCCCGCGCCATCGGGTCCTGTGGACACATCGACATCCACGGTGATCGATCCTGCGAACGCTGTGGCAGCTGGTCAGAACTTTACCGTTGGCGGCATGGTATACGGGTCAAATGGAGCCCCGCTGTCACAGGTGCCAGTCGTCGTATCGTTTGACGGGGTTTCAACCACTGTGGATACCGCGAGCGACGGTTCGTATACTGCTGTGCTTTCACCGAAGACGGCTGTGGTGAACGCGCCGGTAACTGTAACGGCCGATGGCGTTGCCATCAGCACGTCGGCAGATACAGGCACGGTTGTCGCGGGTCAGCCAGCCTATCTGACGAGCAGCATGACATCCCCGATCAGCGTGACTGCCAACGGCGAGTACGCAGTGACATATACCGTGACGGATCTCTATGGGAATCCGGTCAGTGGTGTGCCAGTGCAGCTGTCTTTGGCGCAAAAGGTGGGCAACGTTTCTGAAGCGCAAAATGAAACTCAAGAGGCGAGCGGCACGCTCATCACAACCACGGGCAATTGGAACGTCAGCACAGACAGCTCCGGGCAGGTAACGTTTACCTATAAGGCGAGTCCGACTGCGGATGGAGATGGGGATCTCCAGGATGTCGTGACAGCGTCTGTCTCAAGTCCAAGCCTTGCCAACGCGCAGGCCGTATTTACTTACTAAGAATAACAGCGCTGCACTGGCGCGATGGAGCGCAAATGGGGCGAAGCACACGAATGAGTGCAGGCTGGCGATCGGCAATCGATCGTCAGCCTGTTCTGTTTGGTCATGCTCTATATGACGCAAAAGCGCCAGTATTCGCATGAATCCGTCGGCTCGTGCGCACATTATGGGTGGCGTCTGTATGGCGCCAGGCGAGTGGACAGGGGGAACCGCACATGGACGTGAAACCCATTGACATACAGAGTATGATGGAACGGATGAGTCAAGGCGAGTCATATGTCCTGCTGGACATCCGTGGGAAGAATACGTTTCAAAACTGGCAGATCAAGGGTATGTCCCTGCAGGCTGTCAACGTGCCCTATTTCGATTAGATC
>JAJZEE010000164.1 GCA_021805735.1 Bacillota bacterium | reverse complement strand
CTTCGTTCGGCGCATAGTGCAGTTCGTCATAGTCCAACTGCTCCATGGTCCGGTCTCCAAGACGCCTGGCCCCTTCAAACGCTTCACGCGCGCTCCGCAAATACTCCGTCGCTATACTCACGAGTTACATCCTCCTCCACCCGCCTCATAGGGCAAGTCCCGCAGTTTGAAGTTTCCGCTTCATCATTCAAGTATAGCTGAACACGAGCCCGCAACAAGAGGCTGTCTGGGTACAGGGCAGGACCCACGCATCCTTCTTCCAGTTCTTCGACCTCGCCTTGCCTCTCGGTGCAATCACGGCTGCCCTTACCCTGATTCGTGTATATGCGACAAATTTCGCGGTTTATGGACGAGATTCGGCTAACGATTTTTGTCGAAATCTGTTCGCTTAAAGACCGTCTACCCCGTATCCCAGAGGGCTTTCGTACGACCCGCCAAACCCCAACGCATCTGCTCTTTGATTTCCTGCACAACCTCTCGGAGCGGAATGTTCCATTCCCGAAAGTGATGCAGATGCTCGTACACAAACGTGTACATGAGGTTCACTGCCAGAATCAAAATCCCCAACCACGCCTGAATCGCCGTCGGATCATGCACAAAGGCATGGTCCGTATGCCAGTACGTCTTCAGGTCATGGAATCCATTGTTCTCGATGTTCCACCGGGCGGCCGTGATACGGGCTATGCTCCGAGTCGCAACGGTTTCCTGTCTACTTTCCAGCAAATCTCGTAATATTTGTCGCCTTACCTCAGATAGCCAAATCCCTTGTCACACGTGGTCTTCAGCGTGAGCAACGTGAGGGACGGCCAACGCCGCCCCCGCCACCACTGCTATGGATGCCAAAACGTGCGCACCATGTCTCACGGCAGTCACCTCGCTCTCTTCATGGCCTCAATCGAGACCTCGTGTTCACCATACTTTTGAGCGAGTATCCTCAACTCGGTTCGGGTCAGCTTGACTTCATCGTTGACGGCTCTAAGCCCTTCGCTCATTTCCTGCCACAACCCGTCAAACCCCTTACTCATTGTCTGTACTACTGTGGTAAATCCGTCGTTCATTTCCTGCCGGATTGTGGAAACATCCTGCCGGAGTGTGGAAACATCCTGCGTTTGTGCGTCCTGCTTTTTCTCCAACTCAGCTAGTAAATAAGCCACTTGCTTTTTGAAAAGTTCCTCGATGTTGACGTTGCCCGTGAGTTCCCGCAGTGCCTCGTCCATGACTCGTCACCCTCGTCCAATCTGTTAGCTACATAGTACTGCACAACACGCCCTGCGACTAGTCAGGAAACTTGCCGCAGTAGCTCGACCGCCTTGTCGTGAAGTTTATCGCCACCGATTACGACGCCAGTTCAGTCGGCGTACGCCGCCGCCATACCGCCGGGAACGCCGCCCTTCATACTGGCAACCTGCGTCGGTTTGCCCGCATGGCCACAAATCCCGCTGCAACCAAGATGGGTGGATATACACATGCCCAGCCGCTGAATGGATACAGGATCACACAGGCGACCAGTCCAATCACAGCCATCCATCGTCTGCCGCGAGGCAGCAGCCTGATCGCCGCCGCCATGGCAACCATATACAGCACCAGAAAAACGATGCTGGGCCAGCGGATCAGTGTTCCCAGATCTACATGCAGGAACGCGTCCGCGGTTAAAACTGCGGTGAATGGGAGCGCGAGCCCAAGCAACGCACCCACCGGCGTCTGATACTTCCGGTGCAGTCGGGCCATTGGACGAGGAAAATTGCCATCCCGCGCCTGCGCGTACACGAGTCGAGAAAACCCGGCGATGTTGGTATGGACTGCGCCAAATGTGATGAGAAAGGCTAACGCTCCCGTCAGGTCACTCGCCATTTTGCCGAATCCTTCACCGATCAGACGACTCAGCGGCGCAGCCCCTGCGACGGCTCCATATGCATGGGAGCCAACCGTCACATAGACGATGGACACATACAGGATGCCGACGACCAGCGGCGCCACAATGAAGATGAGGCGCAAGTCGCGCTCCGGCTGGCGAAACTCTTCTGCCAAATGGGCAATCATCTCCCAACCGACGAAACACCAGAAAATCGAGAGGGCGGCGCCGCCTACCGCCAGTCAGCCGTGAGGCGCCACAGGAGTGAAGTTTGCCGCCTGAACATGGGAACTGGCTGCCGCCACCGCCGCCACCATCACCGTCATGGCGTGAGAAAGTGAAATGACTTGCCCGACATAATTGGCCCCGACCAGCGCAACAATCGGAACACCGACGGGAACCGTACCGAGAAACAGCCATCCGGTCAGGCGTCCCACTGTGCCTCCAAATGCGGCCTGCGCGTACGCGGCGATACCGCCCGCCTCAGGAACCAACGCCCCGAGTTGCCCGAGTGTCAAGGCGATCGGGAAAGCCAGAAGCGACATCAGAATCCATGCCACAAGCGCTGCCGGACCCGCCTGTTCGGCTGTGATGGATGGGAGAATGAGAATGCCGGAACCCAGAACAGCGCCCACGGCCATGGCCGTTCCGTGCCGCCAGGTCAATGTTCGTTTCAGTTGCGTCATCGGTATGATTCACTCCATGTCGTAGATGCTTTCCATTTAGCATACAAGACGTGATATCATCTGGTCATGCGGAGGTTGTTAGAAACACGCGTTCTGCCCTTATCAGCGTGTGGCTCCTTTCTGTTTCGGAGGGATATATCCAGTGCTCCTTGCTTTTCTTCATGGAATTCTCTTATCACTCGGTCTGATCCTACCCATTGGCATGCAAAATGGATTTATACTCACCCAGGCTGCGCTTCAGCCTCGATGGTCCGGATCTCTCCCGGCGGTCATCACCGCCGCGATGTGTGATACTCTTCTAATTGCGCTGGCCATTATCGGCGTATCGGCGATCGCGCTTCATATGAACTGGCTGCGTGATGCGCTCGGTCTGATCGGAATCGCCTTTCTGCTGTACATGGGTTTGGGGGCGTGGCGCGACAGGGGTCCGGCCACCGGGGAAGCGAAGGCGCCGTGGACCGCTAAACGGCAGATTGGCTTCGGCGCTTCAGTTTCTCTCTTAAACCCCCATGCACTCATCGATACGCTGATTGTCATTGGCGGCAGCGCGGTGATGTACACGTCGTGGACAGACAGAATTTCCTTTGGGGTCGCCTGCGTAGTAG
>JAJZEE010000068.1 GCA_021805735.1 Bacillota bacterium | reverse complement strand
GCTGTGCCGAGGCGAGTTCGGCGCAGCCGTGTTTGAGAAGCGGCGCAGCATACGATTCCGGCGGGCAGAGACGATCGTATTTCCGGAACAGAAAGAGGGACAGCCAAATGGAAAGGCATCGGATCGTGGTGCTCGGCGGCGCAGGCGACATGGGGTCAAGGGTCGTCAGGGAACTCAGCGTCGAATCAGACGTGGACATTACTATCGCGGATTTCCGATTGGACCGCGCACTGGCTTTGGCGAGTAAACTGGGCTCGTCGACAAATGCCCAATTCGTCGACGCAACCAGTCGCGAATCGTTGCGCGCGGTGCTTATGGACGCTGATGTCGTCGTCAATTGCATAGGGCCGTTCTATAAATTCGCGTTCCCTATTGCAAGCGCTGTCATTGCAGAAGGTGTCAATTATGTTGATATCTGCGACGATGACGATGCAACGATGGAACTGCTCACGCTCGATCGCACCGCGATGCGCGCCGGAGTGACCGCGGTGATTGGCATGGGTTGGACGCCAGGCATCAGCAATCTGCTGGCTATGCGGGGAGCCGCGCAATTTGATCGCGTCACCGACATCGACCTGACGTGGGTCGGCAGTACGGCTGACAGCGAAGGGATCGCGGTCATCGCGCACGTCATTCATGCAGTCAATCGCCCCTGCCCCGTTTATCTGCAGGGCGAATGGAAAAAGGTGCCCGCGCTCAGTCATGCGAAACGCATCGAGTTTCCGGCTCCGATCGGAAGCGTCTCAGCGTACGTTGCGGGCCATCCTGAGGCGGTGACCTTGCCGCGTTTTTTTCCGGATGTGCAAAACGTGGTGTCGCGCGGGTACCTGCTTCCCCACGACATGCAAAATGTTACTTCCGGGTTGCTGGATTTGGGACTTGCGGATGAAGAGCGCAAGGTAGCGGCGCTGGCGAAACTGATCCAACCCTTACTGCCGCTGCTCGCAAGTCTGGGTGATGAACCCACGCTGCCGTTATCGGCCATACGTGTCGATGTGACTGGGTCGCGCGACGGCGTGTCGCGGACCGTCAGCTATGGTGCGGTAGACAGCATGGAGCGCCTGACGGGCATTCCTCCAGCCATCGTCGCGCTGATGCTGGCCCGTGGGCAAATCCGTGAGCCGGGCGTATTTCCACCCGAGGGATGTTTGGATCAGGAGGCGGTGCTGGCGGAATTGGCGCGACGCGAAGTCGAGATTGAACAACTGGCGTAGCTTTCTGGCATTGCGAAGCAGTGAGCTTTTGCTTGGCAAAACTCAGGCATGAAAGTCTATCAGAGAGTTGGGCAGGAGGTTCAGATTGATGGAGAGTCCTCTGTATTTGGCACTACAGGAGTTTACGGTCAAAGCGCAGGCGGATAAAACAGTTGTCAAGATGCTGAAAGATTGGGATCGCATGATTCACATTGAGGCGACTGACGGTGACAGCTTTACGATCTCTGTCGCAGACAGGCGAGTAACGGTGCTTGAAGGGCTGCACGCAGAACGGGATATTGCTCTTGTGGCGCCTTCGGTTACGCTTATCGGCGTTTTTACAGGGGCCTTGAATCCGGCGCGGGAGTTCGCAGCGGGCCAACTCAAATTTGTGGGATCAAACAAGGATGAGATGAAGCTTGATGCGATCGTGCAACTGATCTGGGGGTAAGAGAAAATGCGCAAGCACGGTATGGGACTTGCGACGATGGTCGCCACAAGCGCAGGGCTGGCGCTTGCCTCCAGTTCATATGCGGCCGGAATCCAGGCGGCAGGCGTCGCTTCGGGCCTATGGGTGGTGCTCGCAATCCTTGTGGGCGGCGTCGTCACGATGGCCACCGCGCTCAACTTTTCTGAGTTAGCGGCGATGTATCCGAACGCGGGAGGCGTGCAGGTGTATGTACGCCACGCATTTGGCCGCGCCATGTCAGTCACAGTCACACTCTTATATGTGGTATTGGGATGGGCGGGCGGCTCTGCGGAATCGTATATCTTTGCGCAGGCGTTGACGTATCTCGCGCGCGCCGGGCACGTGCCGGTTCTCTCGCAAGTACCTCCGCTGGCATGGGTAGCGCTGACGCTTGCGGGGTTTTATGTTGTCAATCTTTTTGGCGTGGAACTCGCTGGCATGGCGCAGACGGTGATGACGTTCTCGATGATTGGGTTACTGATTGCCGTGTCCATCTTTGCGTGGACAAACGCCAGCGCTTCTGACTGGCATGGGGTACTGACTACACCGTTTCCACACTGGGGTTTTCTCATGGGAATTGCCTACACCGTTTATATGTACGTCGGTTTTGAATGGATCACGCCGTTATCGGAAGATGCCCGTGACAAACGTGTGGTGCCGCGCGCCCTACCGATCACGGTGTTGATCCTCGCCGTATGCTACGCTCTTTTTACGGGCGCCATGGTTCTCACGGTGCCGCTTCCTGACCTGGCTGCTTCTCCCGTGCCGCACATGGTTTTTGCGCAGGCGTTTGGCGGAGTTCCACTTGTGCTGATCGTCGGCATGATCAGCATCCTGGCGACGTTTACGTTTTTCAACGGCGGCATGATGGGGAATTCGCGACTGCTCTATGCGATGGCGCGCGAAGGCATATTGCCCAAGGCATTGTCGCGTGTGCATCTGCGCTTTTTTACACCGTGGGTTGCGCTCAGTTTCATGTTCGCCGTTCAGTTTGCGCTTTCGACGGTCGTCACTCTAACGGGCGCCTATGTAGTGCCGATTCTGCTCGCTGCGTTGATTGAAAGCTTCGTGTATGCGCTGATTGGACTCACTGTCTTCATTTTGCGGCGACGGGAACCAGCGACTGATCGTCCTGTCCGCGTGCGCGGCAGCGTTTTGGCGCTCGGCAGTTTTGTGGTCTTTCTGGCTCTCGGCGTGTCACTCATGTTTCCGCCTTCGCCGCCTGCTGTGCCACTGATCTTTTTCATAGCAGGAACTGCCTGTTTTTTGTACGCGCATTTCGTGGCCCCCCGTTTTGAAGAGCGCGCCCTGCGCGTTGCACCGCGAACTTGAAGGGTAGGCATGGACCCAAGCGTCACGCCTTACCCCTTTTTCGGCCATGCATACTACGATTCTTCATCCGCAGACATCCAGTAGTCTCTGTATTGCTCCCGCAGTGTCCGCTTCATGAACTTCCCTACGGATGTCTTGGGAACTTCGGAGAGGAAGATGACGTCATCGGGGATCCACCATTTGGAAAACCGATCTCGCAGAAAGTCCAGCAACTCTGTTTTTGGGGTCGCTTGCGCGGCGTTTTTGAGTACGACGAAAGCAAGTGGGCGCTCGTGCCACTTTGGATGGGGAACACCGACGACGGCGGCTTCAAAGACGGCAGGGTGAGCCATCAGGGCGTTTTCCAGGTCCACGGAGGAGATCCACTCTCCCCCGCTTTTGACCAGGTCTTTGGTGCGGTCCACCAATCTGACGAATCCTTCGCTGTCGATGGTGACGACATCCCCGGTGTGCAGCCACCCGTCGACAAAGGTGTCTTTGCTTCGCTCATCATTGTAATAACTGTCGGCAATCCACGGTCCACGCAACAGCAATTCACCAAATTGTTGACCATCCCACGGAATGTCTCCCTGATCGCCCACGAGTCGCATTTCCAGACCAGGCACCAAGTACCCTTGGGTGGAACGAAAGTCCAGACGTTGTTCGAAGGGCAAGTCCATGTGGCGACTCTTCAGACGCGCGACAGTGGCGAGTGGACTGGTCTCAGTCATTCCGTACGCGTGCATGAACGTAATGCCGTACTTTTCCTCGTAGGCGCGAATCAGCGCCTTTGGGGCGGCTGAACCGCCGCACAGGGCTTTGCTCAGTTTGAGGGGCTGCGGACGCTGTTCGAGTTCCCGAAGTATCCCGAGCCACACTGTCGGCACTCCGGCTGCCAGGGTAACCCCTTCGTCTGCCATCAAATCAAGCAATGCGGACGGAGTCGGCGCGGAACCCGGAAACACGATCTTGGCTCCAAACCATACCGCGGCAAATGGCAACCCCCAAGCGTTGGCGTGGAACATGGGAACGATCGGCATCGCGGTGTCTGCTTCCGACAGGCCAATGGTATTGGCCAGTCCCAGGGCCATGCTGTGCAAATAGATGCCGCGATGCGTGTAGACCACGCCTTTTGGGTTGCCGGTGGTGGCGGAGGTGTAGCACATCCCCATGGGAGCATTTTCATCGAGATCGGTCGGATAGGCGAAGTCCAGTTTTGCGGCGCGCAACAGTTCTTCGTACGCGTAGACGGGAGACAGCGTTGTCTCTGGAACATCGGCGGCCTCCCCGAAGACGACGTACGCCTGCACACTTGTCAGGCGATCGCGTATTGATTCGAGCACGGGCAGCAGGCTCGGGTCGACCAGCAGCACGCGATCTTCTGCGTGATTGATGATGTAGGCGATCTGGTCGGGAAACAGCCGGATGTTGATGGTGTGCAGCACGGCGCCCATGCAGGGGATGGCGAAATACGCTTCCAGGTGACGATGGTCGTTCCAGGCGAAGGTGCCCACGCGCTCGCCCCGCTGCACGCCCAATTGCGCCAAAGCGCTGGAGAGTTGGCGTGTACGGCGGCCAAAGTCCGCATAGGTGTAACGAAATGACCCGCTTGTTGTGCGTGTGACAATCTCCTTATTTGGCGATGCCTGCATGGAGTAATCGAATAAGTGATTGATTAACAGGGGTGTGTTCATCATGAGCCGCGCACGCCTCCATTCTTATGGACACGCTTAACCAGCAGCGGTTGTCGCAACGTCCGATCTGACGGCACGGACGGTTCACAAGTTATGGTAATGGAATTCTGTGAGCCGCGCGCCAAGCACGTCCATTTGCTTTATAATATCATTTATTCTGACTGTTTGGTGTAGTCATCGAGGCGCATCCGTTCGGGGAGAGGAGGTCGACCGTGTTCCTTGACGGCATTCGGGTCATCGATTTCAGCGCATTGTTGCCTGGACCTTACTGTACTCTGCGACTGGCCGATCTGGGGGCGGAGGTCATTAAGGTGGAGTCGCCGACGGGCGATCCGGCCCGCAGCAGGAGTCGCGCTATCCATGGAAGCGGAGTGGTGTTTTTAGCGAACAATCGAAACAAGCAAAGCGTTTGTATCGATTTGAAGTCCGACGTCGGCCAGCGCCAGGTCCGGGAGTTGCTGCGGACTGCCGACGTGGTGGTGGAGGGCTTTCGCCCTGGAGTGACAAGTCGTCTCGGGATTGACTATGAAGTGGTCAAAGAACTGAATCCAGGCGTGGTGTACTGTTCCCTGACCGGTTACGGACAGTCAGGCCCACTGGTTAAGTTTGGCGGCCACGATCTGAATTATATGGCGCGCAGCGGCATGCTCTCGCAACTGTGCGATTCGACTGGCCGATCTATCGTGCCCACCGTCCAATGGGCAGACTTGCTGGGCGGAATCGTCGCCGCCGAAGAGATTCTCGCCGCTCTGGTGCGGAGGCAGCGAAGTGGGGAAGGAGCGTATCTGGATGTAGCCATGACGGATGCTCTGCTTGGCACGTTGCATATTCACGCGCTCGTCGCTGACGAATTTGGTGTTAAAACTGGCGTGGAGGAACTGACTGGCAGCATTGTTTGCTACAATCTCTACGAAACGAAAGACGGTCGAACAGTTTCCCTGGCAGCCCTGGAAGCGAAATTTTGGATAAATTTTTGTGAGTCGGTCGCGAAACCGGAGTGGATCTCTCATCAGTTCACGCAGACAGTGGATGGCAATCCTGTCTTTAGAGAACTGAAGGAACTGTTTCAGGCGCATGATCTGTCGTTTTGGACGCTGCTCGGTGAGCGGGTGGATTGTTGTTTGCAACCTGTCTTGCAGGTGTCGGAAGCGATGCAAAGCGAGCATGCCCGGGCCAGGGGCGTCGCGTTCGAATTGGATACAGCGCTTTGGGGAACAGTGCGGCAGGTGCTCACCCACCATATGGGGGAGCCTGGCGGGGAGGAACACCCAGCGATCAAAGGGCCGCCTCAGTTGGGGCAGGGGAATCAGGAATATCGGGTTTGATCGAGAGGCCAATCACGCGACGAGACAGACTAACTCGGATATAGGTTAGTTACGATTCCAATTTTGGGAGGCGAATCATTTGGTTGAAGCGGTGATTGTTGACGCGATTCGCACGCCGTTGGGACGGCGCAAGGGCAGTTTGTCAAACACTCATCCTGTGGATATGTTGGCGCACGTATTGAACCATTTGGTTGACAGAAATCGCCTTGACGCGGCCACCGTGGACGACGTCATCGTAGGATGTGTGGACCAGGTGGGCGAACAGGCGGTCAACATCGGACGCAACGCATGGCTGTCCGCAGGATTGCCGGAATCTGTTCCGGCGGTCACGATTGACCGTCAGTGTGGATCCAGTTTGCAAGCGCTTCACTTTGCGGCGCAAGGAGTCATGGCTGGATCGTATGACATTGCCATAGCTGCAGGCGTGGAATCGATGACGCGGGTGCCCATGCTCTGCACGGTGGGCATTCACGGTACGCCTATGACTGAAGATTTGGATCGGCGTTATCAGATGGACCGCTGGAATCGGACGTTCTTCGATCAGGCGCTGGGGGCGGAGATGATCGCGAAACAATGGGGGCTCACCCGCGAGGATCTGGATCGTTTCGGTCTGCGCAGCCATCAGTTGGCGGCCGCCGCGCGTCAGGCAGGACGGTTCGCTGCGGAAATCATTGCGATGCCCGTGCGCACAACTGCGGGCGATACGAAAGAGTTCTCCGAAGACGAAGGCATCCGGACTGATACCAGTCTGGCAAAAATGGCTTCCCTGGCGCCCGCGTTCCCCGATCTTGAACTGATCACCGCAGGAAATGCCAGCCAAATTTCGGACGGCGCCAGCGCAGCTTTGGTGACCACGCCGGAGACGGCGAAACGTTTGGGATTGCGCCCGCGCGCGCGCTTTGTGTCCTTCGCTGTCGCCGGCGTCGACCCAGTGACCATGTTGACAGGACCCATCCCGGCGACGCGCAAAGCGTTGGAGCGGGCGGGCCTTAAGGTTGAAGACATCGATCTGTTTGAAGTCAACGAGGCGTTCGCGTCTGTCGTGCTGGCCTGGCAAAAGGAAATTGACGCTTCCTGGGACCGAGTCAATATCCACGGCGGCGCCATTGCGCTGGGTCACCCGCTTGGCGCAACTGGAACGCGCATCACAGCGAGCCTGCTGAGTGCCCTTGAGCAACGGAGCGGCCGCTATGGGTTGATGGCAATTTGCGAAGGGGGAGGCATGGCCAACGCGACCATCATCGAGCGGCTTGCAACTTGAGTTGCATCCGTGAACTCTGACATGCGGCCGGGCGGTACGGCGGATCGCGGAACGAACGCTGAGAGATTCATGGACAAGAGGGGGAGCACACAGTGGATTTGCAAGGAAAAACATTCATCGTCACGGGCGGCGGTTCGGGGCTGGGAGCGGGCGCAGCCAGAGTGTTTGCGGAGGCGGGCGCCCATGTGGCCATATTCGATGTGAACGAGAGTGCCGGCAGACAAGTGGCGGAGGAAATAAACGGTCATTTTGTGCGGACGGATGTCACCGACAGCGACGACGTAAAAAACGCCGTGGCTGCGGTGGCGACCGCTGCCGGTTCGCTGCACGGAGTGATCCATTGCGCGGGGGTCGGAAGCGCGGCCAAGGTGCTTGGGAAAAATGGTCCTCATCCCTTAGACCAGTTCGCCCGAGTGATACAGGTGAATGTAATTGGAACGTTCAATGTCATTTGCTGGGTGGCGGCCGCCGTTCGCGACACGGAGCCGAACGCTGATGGAGAGCGGGGCGTCATCGTCACAACCGCATCGGTGGCGGCCTTTGAAGGACAGATTGGTCAGGCGGCGTATGCCGCGTCCAAAGGCGGTGTGGTGAGCATGACATTGCCCGTTGCGCGTGAGTTGGCCCCATATGGCATCCGCGTCATCAGTGTCGCGCCGGGCATCTTTGACACGCCGATGTTGGGTCAACTGCCCGCTGAGGCGCGAAGTTCCCTCGGCGCGCAGGTGCCCTTCCCGCCGCGGTTGGGGCAGCCCCGAGAGTACGGAATGCTGGCCAGGCATATTGTGGAGAATCCGATGTTGAACGGCGAGGTCATTCGCCTTGACGGCGCCATCCGCATGGCGCCGCGTTAAAGACGGCTCGTTATTGAATTGGCGTGGGCGCCAACGCTAGGGAACCTGTGAAATTCGATCGGTCCGTCGCCAAAGTGTCCACATATAGCGTTTGATTAAAGCCTCAAACGCTATATGTGCCCAATTTTCGTACCGCTCCGGACTTTTTCACAGGTTCCCTAGGGAATGAGACAGGCGCTGCGCAAGAGGAGAGAGGATTCATTGCGCCATCCGTATCTCACGGAAGAACACGACATCTTTCGGCGCTCCGTGCGCCGATTCTTGGAGAAAGAAGCTGTTCCTTATTTTGACGAATGGGAACGGGAGAGGTTGATTCCCAAAGCGTTTTGGCGAAAAATGGGAGGGCAGGGATTCTTGTGTCCAATGGCGCCCGAGGAGTACGGCGGAGCCGGCGGGGATTTTGGTTTTTCTGTAGTGGTCAACGAAGAGCTTGAACGAGTGGGCTCTGGTATGATGGGCATCGGACTGCACAACGACATCGTGGTGCCCTACCTGGTCAGTTACGGCACTGCGGAACAAAAACGCCGCTGGTTGCCTGGCTGCGCGAACGGCGAACACATCACCGCGATTGCCATGACCGAACCGGGGGCGGGTTCGGACTTGGCAAGCATCTGCACCACTGCCTCGCGAGACGGTGATTCTTATATCATCAACGGACAAAAGACGTTTATCACCAATGGCATCCAATCGGATTTGGTGGTGGTCGCGTGCAAAACGGATCCTCAGGCCAGTCCACCTCAAAAGGCAATCAGTCTATTCGTGGTGGAAGCGGGGATGCCAGGATTCACGCGCGGGCGCAAATTGAACAAAATGGGCCAACACAGTCAGGACACGGCGGAATTGTTTTTCGAGGATTGCCGGGTGCCGGCGGACAACATTCTGGGGCGAGAAGGAGAAGGGTTCCGCTACCTGATAGAGAAACTTCAGCAAGAGCGTTTGGTGGTTGTTCTGGTTGCGCAAGTCGCGATGGAAGAGGCTCTACGCGTCACCATCGATTATGTGAAACAGCGCAAGGCTTTTGGGCAACCCATCAGCAAGTTCCAAAACACTCGTTTCAAAATGGCGGAGATGGCCACTCAGGTGGAAATCAGTCGCGCGTTTCTGAATCAATTGATCGTCCGCCACATGGCCGGAGAGAGTATTGCTGCGGAGGTTTCCATGGCCAAGTGGTGGTCAACCGATACGGCCAAGCAGGTGATCGCCGAATGCCTGCAATTGCACGGTGGATACGGGTACATGGAGGATTACGAGATCGCTCGCCGCTATCGGGACATCGCTGTAATGTCCATCTACGCAGGCACCAATGAGATTATGAAAACCATCATCGCGAAGAATCTGGGTTTGTAACGGCGAGCATCCTATGTGGATTTCTTGCCGAGGGCGATCGTTTCTGAGAGAGGAAAATCGGCAAAAATGCCCATTGACAACAGTCTCAAGCGATGGTATACTGCACGCGGCAAGAAAGATTAGAGTTTTTTTAGCCGCATATAACCAGTCCTCGTTAGGCGAGGCTTCTATACGAATATATGCCACTGCCCGGAAACGTCGAAAGACGCCAATGGGTTGACCAGGTATTGCCGGCTTAAGGCTCTACTTAATGTGGCTGAGCACCGCTCAAAGTCGTATAGTGCCAAAGCTCAACCAGGGGGATTGTATAAGCCGTGCACTCTGGTTTTGGTGCGTGGGTTACAATGCCCCTGAACATTTTCAGGGGTTTCGCTTTGCGTAGACGTGACTTTTGTTCTCTCTCGGAAAGGCGGTGGTAGGTTTGGATTCGGACTCATGCAGTCGAAGTACAGGCAGAACAACCGTCTTGCCGACTGACTGTTTTATGCTGAACTTCAGCCTACCACGCCTACGGGAGGGAACCCGCGATGAGCAAACACGTTGCGTACACCGATTTCATCGACTGCGAAGAAGATGTGAAAATACGCGCTAAAGATCAGGCCAGAGTTGTAGCTTTGCGGGAAAAGAAGGGTTGGCTGTTTCGGTTGATGCTTGGACTGGTCCTGATCGGTCCAGGGGTGCTTGTGATGATCGCGGACAACGATGCCGGCGGCGTGATCACTTACGCCCAAACGGGCGCTGCCTATGGGATTGGGTTCTTCATCCCAGCTCTGCTGCTTTCGGGATTCATCGCCTATGTCGTTCAGGAGATGACGGTTCGTTTGGGGGCTGTCACGCATCGCGGGCATGCGGAAATGATCTGGGGCCGTTATGGCGCGTTTTGGGGCTGGTTCTCTCTTGTTGATTTGGTGCTCGCCAATATTTTAACGTTGATCACAGAATTTATCGGCGTCACCCTTGGCCTCGGAGTCTTTGGCGTACCGCATGCGGTGAGCGCCGCCGCGGCGATTGCCGTTGACGTAGTTGTGCTGCTCGTTCTGCGTTACTACGCCTGGGAGCGCGTATCACTGTGGATTGCCCTGGGCAATCTTGTGTTTATTCCACTGGCGTTAATGGCTCATCCGCACTGGTCAACCGTAGTGGCCGCTTTCTCCTCCTGGCGCATTCAAGGGGGTTTTACACCCGCATTTCTGTTTATTGTGCTTGCGAATTTTGGAACAACGATTGCCCCCTGGATGCTCTTCTTCCAACAATCGGCTGTTGTTGACAAAGGGTTGACTGTCCATGACATTCACCACGGTCGCGTGGATACGGCGATTGGAACCGTTGCGATGGTGGCCGTGGCGGTGGCGCTGGTCATTTTGACGGGAAGTCTTGTCCATGGCATGCCCGGCGCCTCGAATCTGGACATCCAGCAGATTTTGCGGGTGCTCGGTCAACGCCTCGGCCCCATCGGCGAGGATCTGTTCGCTCTCGGTTTAGTCGAGGCGGGCATGATTGCGGCGATTGCGCTGACCGCCAGCACGTCGTGGGCGATGGGGGAAGCGTTTCAGTGGCCAAAGAGCATCAATATGCCGGCTCGCAGAGCGTGGCGCTTTTACTTGCCGGGTCTTTTGAGCGCCGTGATCGCCGCTGCCGTCGTACTGATTCCGCATGCTCCTCTCGGATTTCTCAATCTGACGGTACAAGTGGTCGCATCGATTTTCATGCCGGCCGCCATGCTCTTCTTACTGCTGCTTCTCAACGACGCAACCATTATGGGCGAGCACAGAAATCGGAAGTGGCAAAATATAGCCGCCTTTAGCATCGTGGGGTTGCTTGTAGCGCTCAACGGCGTCTATGGATTGTCAGTCGTCATGCCGCATCTTTTTTAGAGCTTGTCCGCCAGTGTTCAGATCCATTGAAGGAATCCAGGTTAATGTATACGAGGGGTGATCGCGGTGAAAAAGGATACGCTTAATCTTGTCACACGATCGGACTATCCAGCGCCGGTGGAACTGACAAGAGCTCAGTTGAAAGGCTGGGTCCGAGTTGTGTTTTGGGGTCTTCGCGTCTATATCGTTGTCATGATCGCGCTCGTTGCCATCGGATTTGCTCGCGGTCACGCCTGATCGTGGATGACTTGGCGACATCGCCGTGATGAGTGTTCATCCACGCGCGCGCGTCCACAGAGCGGGCATACGAGGCGCGGCTCCAGGTTCCGGCTAGCAGCAGTAACGGTGGCTGCGCTTCTGGCGCTCGTCGCGGTCGGGGAAGTCGTCAGGATCGTCCTCGTCAGGGCCTATCATCGGGCGTCCGCGATCGGCGTTCGTTTGACCAGCGCTATCTTTGCTGTCTGGCGAACCAGGGATGCCGGAGATATTTTCAAATGTGCCAAATACGATCGGTTCGCCGTCTTTCACCATCTGCCTACCCTTGGCAAACACGTGGCGGATCTGATACCGCTCGTCAGTCAACAGCAAGTCGGCGTCGTATCCCGGATGGATCGCGCCCTTGTGTTCCAGCTTCAGGACTCTCGCAACGTGTCTTGTCACGATGCCTATGGCCACTTCGATGGGAACTTCCTCATTGACGATTGCGTCGCGTGTTTCTTCCCACAGAGTCGTAATCGACCCAATGCCCATGACCACCAATTTGCCCTTGTCGTCAAAGATCGGAGAACTGCCGTTGCTGTCTGAACTCATTGTGATCAAATGCGGCTTCACCCCGGCATCGAGCAGTCGTCGAATGGCCAGCGACGGCTTCACGGAAACATGGTCGTGTTCGTCCGGACGGATGCCCGACGTGACGTCTACGATTCCGCCTTCTCTGCCATAACGAATGGCTTCCTTCAACAGGTCCGCGTTGCGATTCAGATGCGTCGGAGTGAACGTTGATTTTGGCAATTCGGTCTTCTTTAGCACTTCAAATAGGATGTCGAGTTTGCTGTCGTCATCCCCGACATGCAGGTGCACTACGCCAGCCTTGCCGGATAACAGTCCGCCAACGCGAGCTTCACTGGCGAGCTCCGAGAGGTCATGGTCGCTGGGGTGGCTGGAACGCATGTCGGAAATCGCGATTTCACCTACTCCAATTACTTTATCGATCAGGACAATGTCGGATCGTGGCATCCCGGTGATGGTCCGCGTGGGGATCTGATAGGCGCCACAGTAGATGTAGGTGCTCACCCCTTCAAAATCCAGCGCCATAGCCTTGGCCAACAGTTCGCGGGTGGTCCTCGTCACACCGTCCGTACCGAGGACTCCAACAGCCGTCGTCACGCCTGACGTAGTGATGTGGCTGAGTGAAATTTCCGGCGTCCGATAGTGAAATCCGCCCTCTCCGCCGCCTCCGGCCATGTGCACGTGTTGATCGACCAGACCGGGAAACAGCGTCAGGCCATCGGCGTCGAGTTCGACAATGCCGGGAAGCGAGCCATGGAGACTGAGATCGTCGGCAATGGCCAGTATTCGGCGCCCGCCAATCAAAATATCTTTCTGACCCAACGGTTTTGGCGCGTATACGGTAGCGCCGCGAATCAGGGTGAGCAAGGCCATGCCACAACCTCCATCGTCGATTTCCTTACCCAGTATGGTCCAGGAACGGTTTGTTTCAGACAGAGTTGTAGGGGTAAAAGGAACTTGGGTTTCCTATGGAACTCGCTTTTCTGCCGAGGGGCTACTCACAGGCGTCGCGTATCTGCAGGTTTTCCCGGATCGTAGGTCAGAACATGAGCTTTCGCAGTAGTGTAACAACGGGAATGCGAGTATGATAGATGATAATGATTATCACCGCTTTACTGCGAAAGGGGTTCGTGTTTATGAACATAATGATGAGCGACGTTGGAAATCTGGTGGAAAATGTAGAGCGCGATGTGGTGACGTGGCGTCGACACTTGCATAAGAATCCGGAACTCTCCTTTCAGGAAACACGGACAGCGCAGTTTGTGTACGATACGCTGCAGGCGTTTGGCGGACTCGAAGTGTCTCGCCCCACAGCGACGAGTGTCATGGCGCGCCTGATCGGGGCGCGTCCTGGTAAAACGCTGGCCCTTCGCGCCGATATGGACGCTTTGCCCATCACTGAGGAAAATACGTTTGATTTTGCGTCGGATAATCCAGGCGTGATGCATGCGTGCGGGCATGACGGACATACGGCGATCCTGCTTGGGGCCGCCAGGATTTTGAGCGGCATGCGGGGCGAATTGGCGGGAGAAGTGCGATTTCTGTTCCAGCACGCGGAAGAACTCTTTCCTGGCGGCGCGCAACAGATGGTTGACGCAGGCGTTATGGAGGACGTTGATCTTGTTATCGGCGCACATCTGTGGGCCCACATGGAAGTGGGGTTGATCGCGGTGCGCGCCGGTGAACTCATGGCTGCGCCTGACACATTCGGGATCACGATTATCGGCAAGGGGGGCCACGCTGCAGATCCTGAGCACACCGTGGACAGCATCGCCGTCGGGGCGCAGGTGGTGACCAACCTTCAGCACATTGTATCGCGCCAAACGGATCCACTAAAATCCATGGTGGTCTCTGTCACAAAGTTTGTCGGAGGCACCGCCGACAATGTCATTCCGGGCACGGTAGAGCTCACGGGCACTGTGCGGACATTTGACCCACAATTGCGTGAGATGGCGCCCGTTCTCATGGAACGAATCATTAAGGGCGTCACCGAAGCGCATGGAGCCGCGTACGAATTTCGTTATCAAAACGGGTATAGCCCTGTCATCAATAATGACGAAGTCACGAAACTGCTCGAAGAGAGTCTGAAAGAGGCGTTTGGCGAGACAGTGGTGCGCCCAGCGTTGCCCACAATGGGCGGTGAGGACTTTTCGGCATTCCAGAAACAGGCTCCCGGGAGTTTCTTCTTAATCGGCGCGGGCAACGGGAGCAAAGGAATTACGGCTCCTCATCATCATCCCCGCTTCACGGTGGACGAAGATGCGCTTGCGATAGGCGTCAAGGCATTTGTTGCGGTGACACGCCATGTCTTGTCCAATGCGTAAAAAGGGCCACAGTCTGGCAGTATTCTGTGTTTCGAAGGACGGTGACCACTGTGAGAGCTGACGAGTACGCGCGCGCCAAGGCGGTATTGCCCAAGGAACTGGGTAAATTGGCGTATAACCTGAGTGTCGAGGCGCGCTGGCTGGAGAACGATCGACTCGTATACTGTCGAGAGGTTAGAAGTGACGCGGAAAAAGCCAACCAATTTGTGATTGTGAGTACGGTAGATGGAACGAAGGCAGCCGCGTTTGATCACGACAGGTTGGCTAAGGCACTACAAACATCCCTGAACGACCGGGCAGTGGGCGCACATTCTGGCGGCGGGATTACGGGGAGCGCGACTGATTCTGGTGCTGATGCTGGCAGTGGCGCTCATGTTGACCCTCTGCATCTGCCATTTGACACGGTCGAGGTCGAAAACGAGGGCGCCGCCGTCTCGTTCCTGCTTGACAACGAGCGATGGCGCTGTGACCTGGCATCATACATCTGTGAACCTGTAGCCGGATACATAGCCGTCAGGTCGCATGAACTCCGTTCGCCCGATGGGAAATGGGCGCTCTTCGTCCAGGACTACAACCTGTGGCTTAAATCACTGGAAACTGGCGCGTTGACGCAACTGACGCGCGACGGCGCTGAGAATTACAGTTATGGAACGCTTCCTGACGCCTATGGCGCGAAAATCATGGACGCACTGAAGGAGCGCCGCCTGCCTCCCATGGCGATCTGGTCGCCGGATTCAACGAAAATATTTACACATCGTACGGATCAACGTTTGGTGCGCGAGATGCATGTCAACCAATTTGTTCCGGAGGGGGAAACGGCTCCTCCTGTTCTTCACAGCATGAGGTACGCACTCCCAGGGGATCGCCATGTGCCAAGGTTCGAACTCGTGATCTGCGATCTGATCGGAGGGCAGCAGTGGCTTGACGTACAGCCGCTTGCCATGAGCGCCCTGCAGTATTCGCTGTTTGACTCACATGTACCCATCGCCTGGTGGTCCCGGGACAACACTTCCGTTTATTATCTCGATGTCGAGCGTGGGGCGCAGGTTACGCGACTGCGCCTCGGCGATGTGTTCTCTGGAGAGGTGCAAACCCTGGTACAGGAACGGTCGGACACTTTTTTGCAGTTGGATTATGTACCGCGGGGCGCGGCGTTCGCGCAGGCGGACAGCGATGCGTCGTTCATCTGGCTGTCGCCGCGCACAGGCTTTGATCACCTCTATCTGTATGATGGGGAAACAGGCGACGCAAGGGTTGCCCTGACCAGCGGAGAGTGGCGGGTGGAGGCGATCTTCAGCGTCGATCAGCAGGGAGGATGGGTTTATTTTCTTGGCACCGGGAGAGAGGCTGGCCGTCATCCCTATTATCGACACCTCTACAGAGTCAGCATGAAAGGGGGGGCGCCGGAGCTTCTTACACCCGAAGACGCCGAGCACAGCATCCAAATGGCGCCTGATTGCTCCTGTTTTGTCGACACATATTCCCGCGTAGACACGGTTCCGGTGTCTGTGTTGCGACGCGCTGACGGTACATTTGTGACAGTGCTCGAAGAGGCTGACATCGAGTCGCTGTTGTCCGCAGGATATCAGATGGCCGAACCATTTTCGGTGAAGGCGCGCGACGGCGCAACAGACCTGTACGGCGTCATGATCAAACCGGCCAATTTTGACCCCAGCAAGAAATATCCGGTGATCGATTACGAATATGGCGGCGTTCATATGACGCTTGCGCCTGTTGCCTTTCCCCTCGCAAAACAGGGTCGTGAGCGAACGCATATCGCGCAGTCATGGGCACAACTCGGTTTTGTCGTCATTGTCATGGACGGAATGGGCACACCTGGACGATCGCAAGCATTCTACGATGTTTGTCGCGGTCATCTGGGTGACGCTGCGGGATTGTCCGACCACGTGACAGGCGCGAAACAGCTGGCAGAACGGTTTCCCTTTCTCGATTTGGAGCGAGTCGGCATCTATGGGTTCTCGGGCGGGGGCTACGGCAGTGCGCGCGCCATCCTGCAGTTTCCTGAGTTTTACAAAGTGGCTGTGGCGGGGTGCGGCGATCACGAAAACAGTCTCTATTCTGTGGAGTGGGGAGAGCGCTATCAGGGGTTGTACGATGCGGACAGCTATGCCGAGCAATCCAATGAACGCTTGGCCGCTCAACTCCAGGGAAAGCTGATGCTCATTCACGGTGACATTGATGACAATGTGCATCTCTATCACACCATGCGACTCGTGGACGCCCTGATCAAGGCCGACAAGGACTTTGATCTGCTGATCCTCCCAAATAGAGGTCACAGTATCGCCAGTGATTCATATTTGATCCGCAGACTGTGGGACTACTTTATCACTCACCTGCGCGAATCCGCTCGGGAATGAGCGGATTCGCGGGGGTGGGCGATGGATTGACAGTATTGACTACCGCGAAGGAGATTGGCGCCATATACCGGATGATGAAGCTGACCTCGTAAGGCATCCACACAGTTTTGATCTCACGCCAGAATTACGCGAATGACTCTGCCACCATTGCCAATCTGACAGCATAGAATATTAGCAAATGCACTTGTCCGCAAAGGGCTATTTTTTATGCACATTGGAGGTGCTCCCCATGTCCAGTGAACTGCAACCCGGCGATCTCCTGCAGTGCTACAGCGCCAGTCTGTTGAGGGACGCGATCGTTGCCGCCGAACGGATCGGCGCACTGCGCGATGGCGTCCGACCACCGCGAGGACGACCGATCTACAGCCACACCGCCGTCTACATCGGGAACGATTTTGTCATCGAAGCGCTCGGCGCCGGGCTGGTCCGTTCCCCGGTGTCCAAACATCTCGGCAATGCGGATATATGGACGCGCGATGTCAGCGCGCACGGCCGCGAGCAAATTACACTGCGGGCAGAAGACATGTACAGAACCGGGTACAAGTATGCATGGATGGATCTCGGTGTTCAACTTGCTTACCTGACCCTCGGCTTAAAGATCTCGTATCACTTTGAGCACAGCATCATCTGCTCAGTATTCGGATACGACTGTTGGGCGGCGGACGGCTGGAAAGTGGCCAAGCGAAGGAACTGCGACCCGGAAGATATCGCTCTTGGCGGTGTTCTGCACTTTGCCGGAGAGTTTTAGGGGGGATAGCCGATGAACGCAAGAACGCCAGAAGAGCGTCTCTCTTCGTTGGAGGAGAGCTTTACCTTCATGAGGGAGGGGATCGTTCGCGTGGAAAAGACATTAGACAAGCTCGATCTGACCGTATCGAGCATTGTTGAGAAATTAGACGGGCGCTATCCGTCCAAGGAGAGCGTCGACCTGCGCATCCGGGAACTCACGACGGAACTGCAGACGGCGCGAGACGTCAATGAGAGACTCACAGAGGAAGTGCATTCGCTGCGCAAGGACGTAGACATACTCAAAAGTTGGCGGAGTTGGCTTACGGGCACTCTGGCAACAGTGGTGGCCGTCGGCGTGTTGGCGTTTGAATACTTGCGGCAGTGGTTGGGGGTGGTGCATTGACACGGGCTGACGACCGGGCTGCGCAACAGAAGTTCGGGCACAGAAGGACCGCGAAACACGGATGGACGAGCATGCCGGGCGCATCCGATGCCCATGGAGCAGGCAAGGGAGTTGGCGGAAAATCCGCGTAAATACCACGAAATCAGGACTCTTGTCTGCGTCGGCCATGGGTACGGACAACGTATTATACATTATCCCAAAAAACCTTATGATTCTGAAAGTGAGGCACTACTTATGACCGACGTGAAAGAACACGTTATAACCCGAACTTTGCACGAAGTCGTCATTACGCCTGATCATGTACAGCGTTCGGAAACGGAGGAGTTTCGCCGCACAAAAGAGCGGCTCAAAGCAGACGCCCACTATCGGTGCTGGGTATGCGGGGCTACGGAAAACCTCCAGGTCCATCACTTCGGCATCGAATGGTCCCTCGCCAACATCGCAGACTGGGATACCGTGAAGGCGTTCTGCGAGGAGTGGGACCCATACGGATATGGACGGCTCCTGCGAAATCAGCCAATGAACAGCCCGGACGATGTACGGAACATGTTGGTCCTTTGCCAGGAGCATCATACTGGCGTCGATCACGCCGATGGCGGCAGTGGAACGGGAATTCACGAGTTGACCTTTCCGATCTGGCTGGTACAGAAGCTGGCCAGGGCTGGCGCAGATCCTGTACCGCAAGCGGGTGAGACAGTGGAGTTGGCCGAGGAGAACGTCAAAAAAACCGAATCATCATGACCAAGTTCGGGCTATCGGGTCCGCGGCGTCCTTGTGAGAGGCTTCGGCTGCGGGAATGCGTGGGCTCGTGTGGGCTGGGCAGCGGAGCAAAGCCATCGCAAAGGCCTTGAAGTCGGCAGGGTTCATCGGTTCGTCGGGTTCGTTGTTCGTTGCGGGTGGGTTGACTCCATTGGCCGGAACTCGTAAACTGAACGCAGTATATATGCGCTGCAGTGCTGTTGGCGTGCAAGGAGGTGGGGACTATGACGGATCAGGTGTCTGTTTTTGCGCGCCGTTGTGCTGTCACCCATACTCCGATGGATCTTCTGTGATTGCCGTGCGTGAGTGAGCCATTTTCAGGGCCATGCGCTGGTTTGTGCAACCACATGATGACGATATCCTCCGAGTTATGGGCGACAGGTCCATAGCTTTTTTATTCGTTGCTCCGATCAGGAGTTTTGGGAGGATATCCATTTAAAATGAACGTAACCATGGATCAATTGGGTTTCAATGAGGCCTTTGAGCGGGCATTTCTTGCACAGAACGAGGACGATTGCCGACCGGCAAGGGTGGTGGAAGCGCAACGGGAACTCTATACCCTGCATACTGGGGATCGTGAGATTCTGGGTGCTGTGTCGGGTGTCTTTGCGCACAACGCCAGTGCGAGAAGCGAGTTTCCCGTTGTCGGGGATTTTGTTTCGGTGCGCCTTGAGGAAGGGCAACATCGCGCCATAATTCGTAATGTACTGCCGCGTCGCAGCCAATTTTCGCGAAAGATTGCGGGAGAGACGACCGAAGAGCAGGTTCTGGCCGCCAATGTGGACACCGCGTTTTTGGTGCAGTCACTCAATCGCGATTTCAATGTGCGTCGATTGGAGCGCTACCTGATTCTCGCGTGGGAAAGCGGGGCTGCGCCAGTGATCGTGTTGACCAAGTCCGACTTGTGCGCCGATGTAGATGCGAAGATCGCCGAGGCGACGTCGGTCGGGATGGGCGCACCGGTATGCGCGGTCAGCGCTCAGACAGGGAACGGTCTGGAGGCGCTCGAAGCATACCTGACTGTCGGTCAGACCGCAGTGGTGCTGGGGTCTTCTGGCGCAGGGAAATCCACACTCGTCAATGCTCTTTATGGGGGATCTGTACAGAAGACTTTCGCCGTGCGGTCCAGCGATGATCGCGGGAAACACACAACGACAGCCCGGCAGCTGATTCTGATGCCGGCCGGGGGCATGATCATTGACACCCCCGGTATGCGTGAACTGCAACTGTGGAATGGCTCCGATGGCATGGCACAGGTGTTTGCCGATGTGGAGGAATGGGCGCGGGACTGTCGTTTTCGCGATTGCGGACACGACCATGAGCCTGGTTGTGCGGTTCAGGCCGCACTTGCGGACGGACGTCTGGATCGGGAACGATTGGCGAGTTTTCGTAAACTGCAAAGGGAGCTGGCTTATCTGGCGCGTAAAGAAGATCGTCATGCGCAGATCGCAGAACAGAAGAGGTGGAAGCGCGCGACGGAAAGCGGTCGTGAAAGACGATTGCTAAAAGGGCGTCAGGACTCGCCGTAAGGCGCTGGGCGTGAGTCGTAAGTCGTAAGTCGTAAGTCGTAAGTCGTAAGTCGTAAGGCACAAGGGGGGCGCTGAAGCAATGTTCGGCGGCCCCCCGCAGGCTAACAGGGGTCTGCTCTGGAAACGGAAAATATAGCACGCTAAGACACCAGCCTCGACTGTCCCAAAAAAATGTATTAGCGCAGGTTTTTCGCGTTAAAATGTTGGCGGAACCCCATATACGATAGTAAATCCGTTGTCGCAGGCACTTTTAGTTTCCCGGCGGCACCAGAGATTGTGATAGCCATGCGCGCTGCAAATGTTAAATGTTCGAGCCGTGAATGTCGAGTTTTGTCGGGATGAGTCAAATGATAACGAATTAACTCGAAATATGTCGAATAATAGTTTTCGAGTTTGTAGCAACCAAAACTACCTATGTGTTACTATTTCCTTGCGAAAGAGAAAGGTGAAGCCTTGACGGGTCACAAGTGAGGGCTTAATCAACTCCGGCACGAATCATACATCAGGCCATCAACTATGTGGTCATAGGTGGGCAAGCATGGCGAACCGCCGTATGCGGACCCGCATGTACGGTGGTGTTGGGGAACGGAGGCTGGGCTAGCCCCCGTTCCCCGATTATCTGCACTGGTTAGGAAAGTAAGGTTAAAAGATTGCTGTATTTTCTCAATTCCAGATACCGAGTTTTAGTAAAAGGTACTGTTACCTCTACGCTGATAGTTCCTGCCTATGAGTATTATATCACGTTACGATATCAGG
>JAJZEE010000067.1 GCA_021805735.1 Bacillota bacterium | reverse complement strand
CTGTTGACCCTGATCATCGTGCCGAGTTCGTATGACACGCTGTTGTGGATCCGGAGGAAGGTGCTGCGTCTGAAGGATCATCCTGTTGTCGAAGGCTCGGTTGAGCCTGAGATGGTGTGAGTGGCCGCAGCCTCGCGCTGGAGTTTTCTCGCGAGGCTGCGCATGGCGAAAACGCCTTGACGCGGATCATGCGATCGCGCATGATCCGTACGGATTTGCATAGGCATGTTCGAGCAGAGGCACAATCTGTGACTCCGATCGGCAGGAACTGCCGATTTTTCGGAACCGGCGTCAAAGGATGGCAGCCAAACGCCGAATGCCTTCCACGATGGCATCTTCCGGGCTATTGGCGAATCCCAGCAACAATCCCTTGCGCTCGCAGCTGTATCGATAAGGCTCCAACGGATAGATTCCTACCCCCGCCTGTGCTGCCGACTGAACTGACGCCTGCTCATCAAAATTCCGATCGGCCTCCAAAAATACATGCAAACCGGTTTCCGCGCCCTGGATGCGAAATCTGCGGTTCAATCCGTAATGGGCCAGCGCGTCCATCATGACGCGATGCCGGTCGCGATACAACTTTCTCATGCGGCGCACATGCTTTGTAAATCCGCCGCTGGTCATGAAGGCGGCGAGCGCCATCTGCTCCACGGCCGAAACCTGGCGGTTGGTCAGCGAGTGGACGGCGCTGATTCGTTCCACCGCGTCGGCGGCTCCAACAATGACCGCCATACGGATGCCTGGGGCGAGCACCTTCGACAGTGTCATAATGTACAGGACATGGGAAGGCGCCTCCGCGAACAGAGAGGGAAGGGGGCCCCCATGGTAGCGGTATTCTCCATCAAAATCATCCTCCACCACCCATGCTCTGCGGGCCACCGCAAAGTCCAGCAGTTGCCTGCGCCGGTTGACTGACATCACCGCGCCTGTCGGGCGCTGATGCGCGGGGGTGACAAACGCCAACCGCGTCGCGTTCGGCAGTTTCTTGATGACCATCCCTTCGTCGTCGACGGGAATCCCCACTACATTCATGCCCCTGTAGGCGAGCGTCAAGCGGGCGCCAGGAAACCCGGGATCTTCGCTCGCCACTGCGTCGCCCCTGTTCAACAACGCCTGAGCGATCAGGTCCATGCTTTGCTGAGCGCCCGAGGTAACAAGGATTTGTTCGGGTTCAACGGAGATTCCTCTGGCCTGCGCAAGGTAATGCTTCACCGCCAGTCTTGTCTCCCAGGCCCCATGGCCGGGCAAATACCCCCAGTGTTGCGGGGTCATGGCATCCAGCGCCTGGATCGTGGCCCGTCTCCACGCGTTTTGAAAGGCGACATCGACGTACGGTTCCTGGTGACGAAAATCGATTGGCGCCGGATGGCCTTTGTTTACGGTGAGCCAGTCGCGCAATTGCGCGTAAATTCCTTCGTAGTCGCGATTGCAAGGCATGTCGAAGGAAGTCGAGAATGTGCGGTTCGCAGCGGCGACAGCGGCGTTGGATCGCGCGATCACGCGCGTGCCGCCTCGGCCGCCGGATTCCGTGTAACCGCGGGCGGCGAGTTCCTCGTACGCGATCTGTACTGTCGAGCGCGACACGCCAAGTTCCGCCGCGAGCACGCGGGAGGGTGCCAGGAGCGCGCCTTCGCCCAACAAGCCTTGGTCGATCTGAGCGATGACAGCGGTCACGATTTGCTGCCACAGAGCGCTTTTGTTCGTTCTGTCAAGGCGTAAGAACACGATTGATCTCCCTTCGGCTGGCGATTGGACTGAACAATCTGTGGTCGATTGGCTATAGTATACCATCCAATTATTCTGTATGGTCGAAATCAGATGGATTGGCAACAGTGAGGGGATCGATCATGCTGACAAAGGCGCAGGGTGTCATTACCGCAACGCTCTTTCTCGTTACCGTGTCCATCAATCTGCAGATGCCGCTTTACCTGACCTACGCCAGAGCCGCGGGCATGGGAGTGGGTGTAACGGCCCTTGTCTTCTCGGCTTACGTGGTGGGAGTGCTTCCCGTTTTGATCGGTCTTGGCGGGGTGTCGGATCGCTTTGGGCGGAAACCCGTCCTTGTGGCTGGTTTGTGTTGCTTCCTGGTCGGCACAGGTATGACCATGGTGTTTCCGACGATGTACGGACTTCTTGTGACGAGATTTCTTCAGGGCATTGGCCTCGGGCTGAGTGTCGCCACGGGTACGGCCTATCTGTCGGATCTCAGGCAGGAACATGGATTGGATGGCGCACGGCAGGCGGCAAAACAGGTCGCTCTCGCAACGTCGCTCGGATTTGGCGTCGGACCTCTGTCGACCGACATCGCTGAGGTGATTCATCCGAGTGCGGCGCCACTCAGCTATGGGATCGTGTTCATGTTACTGCTCGCATGCCTGGGGTCCGTATCTCGACTGCCTAGTGTTCCGACACCAGGTGGAGCGCTGGTTCGTCTTCCTCATTATCCGCGCGGATCGATTGCGGTCGGGCTAGGTATCGCCACGGCGTGGGCCATCACTGGAATCGTCATCACAGTCGTGCCCGGACAGCTTGTGCGCTATGGGCTTGCCGCGTGGTCGCCGATCGCTCTGTTTCTTGTCAATGGCGTGGGCGCGCTGGCGCAACCATTGGCGCGGCGACTCGCGGACAAGACATCCATGCGGGTCGGCTATGTGTTTATGAGTGTTGGTACGCTGTTATTGACGTGGGGCTCCTGGATCGGGAATGTACTGTTGCTGTTGGCGGGTTCGGCTATTGCGGGAGCGGCCTGTTATGGTTTCACGTATCTGGGCGGGCTCGCCATCGTATCGAAACTCGGAGAGAACCGGCGAGCGAGCGCGGTCGCCGGTTATTATCTATTTGCTTACGTTGGTTTAGGCGCGCCCAGTGTATGTGTCGGCTTTTTGGCTGACGCAGTGGGAACAGTCCACGCGTTGATTGGGTTTGCAGCAGTTGTGCTGGTTGCCTCGGGTGCGCTGGGGATGCGTAAATGAGCATTCTTTGTCCGCTTATCGCATCGGTGGTATGGGCAGAAAACCGGTTTTTGCGGACATTCGCACAGTGTCCATCACTGCCTGCACGTATGCAGCGTCGTCCAGGGTCGGCACGGATCTGTCTGTCAAACCATGGATTTTTCCGGCCAGTCGTGTATAGAGTGTCCATTGCGGGTGCACATAGCGCTGAATTTCTTGGGCAAATCCCGAAACATCCATGGATTGTTCCAGCTCTACGGGTTGGAATTCTGGCGCAATGACGGTTGCCTGCGTGAGCGTTTCACCTTCCAATACCAAGGTTCCCTGGTTCCCAAATATCTCGATGCGCGGTTCCCGTCCAACCGCGACTCCGGTAAACTCCAGCGTGCAGTCGCCGCCTCGTTCGAATCGACCGTGAACGGTGAAACTGTCATCGGCGGTGGATACGACATGGCGGTCTTCGGAGAGGCGGGAATGGACTCGACTGAGCGTGTCTCCCTGTACCTGCGTGAAAGGGCCGAACCAGTGGCGCAGCGCGTCGAGCATGTGTGAACCTATGGCTCCGAAAAATCCACCCCCGTGGGGTTCGCTCCAAAACCACTTATGCTGCTGATCGCGGATTCTCGGCCACATGGTCGCTGATTCACTCCAGCGAACGTGAAAGACATCGCCGATAGAACCATCTCCGAGAACACGCTCGATCGCGGTTCGCTCAGGGAGATATCGCCACTCGAAGTTCATGGCTGCCACACGGCCACTGTTCCTGGCGGCGTCGCGCATGGCGAGCGCTTCCCCGAGATGGAGCGCCGGAGGTTTCTCGCATAATACGTGGAGTTGCGCCGAGAGCGCCGCGAGGGTCATGGCGGCGTGCTCGGCGGGGTTTGCCGCGATCACCACGAGATCAAGGCCGGCTTCCCGGATCATGTCTGTCCAGTCATCATAGGGCTTGACGCCGTCCAGATTTTCGACTGCCTGGCGGGCTCGGCCGGGGCGCAGACTTGCCAGCGCCATAAGCCGATAGTCCGGGTGTTTTTGCAGAATGGGTGCGTGGACGCGGGCGCCGTATCCAGTGCCGATGATGCCAACGCGAATGGTCATGACATGCGCCTCCTGAAGGAATTTGAGCAGTCTGCTCTATACATCCGAGTGGGGCTGTTCCGAAAATCCGGCCGTTCCTGCCGACCGGATTCATATGCTGTGCCCCTGCTCAGACACGGGAGTCTATCGCCGAGATGGACAGATCATCGCTTGTGAGTTCAGCTTATCATACTTGCGGCGATCCGGCGCCGACTGATGCAACAGGAGATTGCCATATTCAACAGATCAACGATTTCGATGACGGTTTCGAGGGGCTGGCGGTTATCTATTGAAGCAAGGCAGACTTTGTACGACAGCCTGGCGGGTACCATGGGAGCAACAGGGCGGAGATCAAGAGGACAGATTTCATTGGGGAAAGCGACTATGACACATACATTTTACGGGATCGATCATGTGCAGTTGGCGGCGCCCGCCGGATGCGAGGCGGCCGCACGCGCATTCTTTGCCGATCTCCTCGGCATGACGGAGGTTGCGAAGCCGAAGGATTTGCGCAAACGAGGGGGCGCATGGTTTCAGTGCGGCAGCCAGCAGCTTCATGTGGGCGTTGACAGCACGTTTATCGCGGCCAAAAAGGCACATCCTTCGTTTCATGTGCAGAATCTGTCTGCGCTGCGAGAACGGATATTGGCGCAGGGCATTCCCGTGCAGGATGACGGTTTGCTGCCGGGGGCAGAGCGGTTTTATGTGACGGATCCGTTCGGCAATCGGCTGGAGTTTTTGGAGTGGAGAGATGCTCACGATGCCCATTGACTTTCACTCGCCGCACAATCGGCTCAGCTACGCGGCAAGGACTGCTGACAAGACGTGGCGGAACAGCATCCAGTCCACAGTGCAGTCGGCAGGGATGTGAGTCGTGGATGTCGGCTGCGGTGGGGGGATTTACCTAGACGACCATGTCCAGACGGTGACGGCGCACGACGTCGCGCGGGCCCCCGATCATACCCCGCATCCCGAACAGATGCCCAGTCCACCCTCGGGTATGCCCGTCCTGCCCCATCTGCACCGCCCATACCCGATCGGTCGACCGGGAGGGCGATGAGCGCCCGCCAGGCCAGGTCGGTTTCGGACAACCTCCATTTGGGGACATGTGATAAAGTCCGCTAGGGCGACTTTGCAGCCGCAATTACAGACGTTGCCAACAGATCGGTGGAACTGAACAGCTTGGGCGCCGCGCCCTCGTTCGAGCGCCACATATCCGTCGGGAAAATGACGGGGATTTCGGAGCAAGCCAGCAGGAGTCCGTCGATTCCTACTCTCCACGGCCTGCGGGCCACCGCGTAAAGTTGTTCATTCAGGGATACCCCCGTGCGCTCCGAGGACGCGCCGGGGGTTCCACCTTTAACGCGGATGATGACATCCATGATTTCGCTTTGCGACACAGCGTCCGGATAGACAGTGCGGAGCCCGGGCTGCGCAAAGGCCCCGTTGTAGATCCCATATGTTCGCGTGGGCGTCGTGCCCAGTACGCCGATGGTCTTGCAACGGGTCTGCGCTATGCCGTCCGCTTGTCGCGAATTTGTGCTTTCGATCAGTCCCCGCTCATTGCAACGGAGCTTTTTTGAAGCGCTCCCGCGCCTTGGCGATCACGGCGGGATCGCTTCCCGGCCGGTGGAGACTCGCCACATAGCGCCAGTAGATCAACAGCGCGATGATGACAACAATCACGGTCTGAACGACAGGCTGAAGAAAGAACGGGTTGCTGAGCGATGTTACAATAATGGAAACGGAAAACCAGACGGCGACCAGCATCAGCAGAATTCCGATCGCCACCTGCAATGAGCGGCGGTTGGCCAGCGCGGACTGATTGGCCCCGTATAAGTCGGGAGAGTGTCTGGGAAACAGGATCATCCCCAGTCCCATGAAAAAGAATACGATCATGACGGACAGTACGCGAACGTTGACCCCGAAGACATATCCCAACTGGATGGACTCAATGAGACTGATGGAACCAAACAGGGCGCTCAGGGTCAGAGCCAGTACAGGCGTCTTGAACTTGGCGTGCGTTTTTGCAAAGATTGCCGGAATCAATCCATCCTCGCTCCATGCGTACACCCAGCGCGATTGGGCCAGAAAAATCGGCAGGAATGTCTTGACGACGATCACGGCGACAAGCAGGTTGATCAATGAGGCCAACCAACTCGGCATGACAAACTGCAACAATCCTGAGGACGTGGTGTAGGCGGACATGTTCAGATGGGCCAGACCCGCGATGATCCGCCACGGAACGGCGTGATAGATCGCAAAGGCAAACAGCGTGTAGACGACGGTGACCAACGACACCGTGATCAACACCGCCTTCGACAACGACCGTTTTGCGTCTTTGGCCTCGCCGCCCGTTTGGGTGGCTGTGGACAACCCCAGATAACCAAAGAAGAGAACGGGGAGGGCGGATCCAAAAGCTACGCTGAAACTGACATGCTGCACGGGTGCGGCCGCGATGATCGATTGCGCGCTCAGGTGCAGGTGCTGGGCCAACGCAGACTCAAACGCCGATGGACTCGTCGCAAACCCGTAGACAATCATCAATAACGAGACGGCCAGCACGATGCACATGGCGATGATGGCGAGCGTGCCCGCCAAGTGCACACCGCGGATGTGGATCAGCCAGAGTCCCCACAGGATAACCAATCCCACGATCAGGATCCCGGCAGAGGAAGAGAGAAAATTACCCAATCCGACGGCCCCGAGCGAAATGGCGGCAACGGACAGGAAGTGGGGAGCGGCGTAGGCCAGAGTGCCGAGCGCGCCGGTGAAGCCGAACCACGCCAGGAATGTCGCCACAAAGGCGACTCCGGGACTCAGAGCTCTTGAGATGATGACATATTCTCCGCCCGCTCCCACCAGTCCTGAAGCAAAGAAGTAGCGATACACGAACACGGTGATGAGAGTGATGGCGCCGCCAACAATCATCAGAAGAGGCACCAGACTGCCCACTCCCGGCGAAGTCTGCTGTATTTGCGTAGAGACGAAAAACAGTCCTGCCGCAATCTCGTTCGTCAAACCAAAGGCGATAACGGCCATCAGTCCCAAAGTTCGATTCAGTTGGTTCTCCTGCATGATATCCCTCCTCAAATTGACCGCCTTAATCGTCCGTCGAAACCCGGTTCTAATATTGGCATTGTTCAGTTTATTCACCCGGGCGCATTGTGGAGCGCGCCTACACGTAGAAAGGCATCAGGGCTCATCTCCCAAGATGGCCGACATGTATGCGTACAGAGCGGGCGAGCCTCCGGTATGGACAAACAGGATATCGTCTTCGGAATTGAAATAGCCGCTGCGGACAAGATCCATCAATCCCGCCATGGCCTTCCCCGTATAAACAGGGTCGAGGAGAATGCCTTCAGTTTGAGCCAGCAATCTGACGGCCTCGACCATTCCCGGAGTGGGAATGGAGTACCCTTCTCCAACAAATTGTTCCAGACATGTTACCGCCCCTCTTGGTACATCGTGATTGACGTGCAGATGCTGCAATGTCTCGTTGGCCAAGTCATGAATGAGTTTCTCTTGCACATCTCTCTTCCTGCTCACATTGATTCCGGTTACAGAAATGTTGCTGTTGCTGCCGGTGAAGCCGGCCAACAATCCGGCGTGCGTTCCGCCGCTTCCGCTTGCGCAGACGACATGTTGAACACGGAGTCCTTTTTCAAAGAATTGACCGACGATCTCCTGTGCACACGCCACGTACCCCAAAGTTCCAATGGGGTTGGAGCCGCCTCCGGGGATGATGTACGGTTTCCGTTCCTGACGAACCACATCTTCTGCCACCCGGTTCATCTCCACCATCATGTCGGATCCGCCCCGAACGACGGACACCGATTCGACGCCAAGGAGATGAAACAGATAATTGTTTCCGCTGGCGTTGCGATCGTAGCTATTTGGCACACGTTCTTCCAAGACAAGCCTGCATTTCAAGCCCTCCTTGGTCGCCGCGGCCAAGGTGAGCCGACAATGGTTGGATTGGACGGCCCCGCACGTGATGAGAGTGTCCGCGCCCTGCGCCAAAGCGTCTGCGACAAGAAATTCGAGTTTCCTAGTCTTGTTTCCACCGGATGTCAAACCCAAAAGATCGTCCCGCTTGATATGGATTCGCGGACCGCCCAGCGCTTCTGAAAATCTCGGCAGGAATTCAATGGGAGTGGTGCCCTCTGTGTAGCGACGCCTTGGGAATACAGATAAATTCATTGCGACCCCTCCGTATTGGTAGACTATTTCGAAAGCTGGGCTCAAAATTAACAATACAGGCAATGCCTCGTTGTGTAAAATGAGTTATAGTACTGCCTATGATGAGAAATACTCATCATCATTCGAGTGATCGGGGGGGGATGTCCATGGATGCTCTTCTTCTGACTTTTGTAACGATCGTGGAACGGAACAATTTCACCAAGGCTGCTGAGGAACTGCACTTGTCCCAATCTGCGGTCAGTCGGGAAATACAGGTATTGGAGAACAAGTATGGCGTCAAGTTGTTTGACCGCACCAACAAATATGTGCGGCTGACCAAAGCGGGCGAGGTGTTGTATCATCATGCAAGGGAGATTCTGGTCCAGTACGACAGGGTCGAGAAACTCATCCATGACTTGACGCATTCGGCGCAGGGCATCCTGGAGATCGGCTCGGGATATACATTTGGAGAGTACCTGTTGCCGCGAGTGATACAGGAATTCAAGTCGCTGTATCCCTCCATCGTCCCAAAAATAACCATCAAGAATTCGCATCGTATTGTTGCTCAAGTGCTTCGCCATGAGCTTGACATTGGAATTGTGGAAGGGAAACTGGAAATGCAAGGGTTGGTCGCGGAACCATTTGCGCACGACGACATGGCGGTCATAGTATCGCCTGCGCATCGATTGGCAGGGCGGTTGGAGGTGGACATTGACGAACTGCGATCCGAAACATGGATACTGCGTGAATTGGGATCCGGCACTCGCGAGGTGACGGACCGGGTGTTTTGCGATGTTGGATTGTCCCCCGTTTCCATCATGGAATTCGGAAGTTCTCAAGTGATCAAGGAGTCGGTCGAAGCCGGACTGGGAATATCCATCATTTCTGAATGGACAATTCGCAAAGAGATGAAATACGGAACGCTATGCGCACTCAAAATCAGGGATGTACCCATCAGCAGGGATGTTTGTTATGTGTTGCCCATCACTCAGTTTCGGACGCGGGCGACGGATCTCTTTGTGAAACACATTCCGGATATGGTGAAGAATTTGGTGTTGTTGTAGCCGATATTATTCTGCCGAACTATACCCCCAGCACCAGAACTGCGTCTGAAAACTTCCGCAGATCCTCAAGATGGTGCTCGATGATAGACTATTGCGGGCATTCCCGGAATACTCCTCGTGAATGCGCGCTATGCAACGCTTGATGGTTTGCAGTTTGTTGAGCACCACATCACTCGGCATACATACTCCCCCGCTCTTCAATGGCTTTGAAAATGCATGCTCGTTCATCATTAAGCAACGCGTAGTCCTTGAGAACGCGCATCTGAAATTCAGCGACCCGAGCGGGATCCCCATTGACCAGCAGTTTTCCCGTTCCAACAATCTGCGCCTGAAACACGGTCGTGGCTGTTCTGAGATCGATCAGATCCACGTCGAGGTTGAGTAACAGCGCCGCCTGCTGCTCCACAGAAAAAGTTCGTACATCGATATGCTCCGGTCGGACAGAAATGCGAGATCGATGTCGCTGTCCGTGCGAAGCTGTGATCTTGCCCCCGATCCGAACAGATAGACTGCGTATGGTGACAGGGTGCTTTTCAATAATGTTGATGTCGGATTTGACGCGCAGGTTCGTGCTTCAGGCACTTGACAATGCGGCGCTGTTCCCGGTAGTATACTAATTACATTATTTCATATCAGTATAGTAAGAATTAAATCGGACGGTCATCAAAAGGGGGATGGTTTGCATGGAACACGCCTTTGCCTGGATCATTGTGTTATCGCTTGTCGCGTATACGGCCGTGTTGATTGGCCTGTCAACATGCGCCAAACGGCGGGTGGGAGAGGGCGAGGCCTATTTGCACGGCGGGCGGCAGTTTGGTTTTCGCCATGTATTCATCCTTGTCACCGTGATGTGGGCGTCGTCCATCTTTGTGGTGGAGCTTGAGACGGGATTCCTGTCCGGACTCTCGGCAGCCTGGTTTGGCATCTCGGTGATCATGATGTCGGTGCTGGTGGCAAAATTTCTGCTGAAACCGTTTCGGGAGGTGGGGTACGTCACCAATTCCCGATTGCTTGGACAACGGTTCGGTCTGTCCGCTCAGCGCTTTTCCGCCACTGTCATTGCGCTGACATTTCCCATTTTCGCGATGTCCAATGTGCTTGCCGCCGCTGAGTTTCTGCATGCCCTGTTGGGGTTCGGTCTCCCGGCCACGCTTGTGCTGACGACGGTGATCATGCTGGCTTATATCGGACAGAGCGGGCTCTGGTCGCTCGCCTATACGCAAACTGTCAATCTGGTCATGCTGACTGCGGGACTCGGCGTTGCGGGGTACTTCTTTCTGCGCATTCCGAAAACGTCGCTGCACCCCGTGGCGGTGCACGGCTTCACTTCTCTGACGGGCGTCGGGATAGGTACCATCGCCGTGTGGCTGGTGATGAATATCCTCAACAGCGTGAGCGCCCAGGCGGAGATGCAGGCGATTGCCGCCGTGAAAGACACGAGGCGAGGCCAGCGTGCGGTGTATGTTTCTGCGATCGTGCTCGTCGCGTTTACCATCGTGCCCGTGTGGCTTGGCATGCGGACGAGGGAACTGTATCCACAGGCTACGAAAGGTCTGGCTGCGTTTCCTGCGGCGCTCGTGCACATTGCGCCGCCGTGGGCGGTGCTGGTGGCGGCGCTAGGCGTGTGGTCGGCGGCCCTGGCTTGGTGCGCGCCGCTGCTCTTCTCCGGCGCGTCCAGTCTGGGCGCCGATCTGTTTCGGAGGCGCGCGCGGGACGGCGCAGACCTTCTTGCGAAGGTCTCTAACGTGCGGCGTCTCACTCAATATGGACTGTTGATCCAGGGTGCGCTTGTGATTGTCGTCGCGTTGCTGCGGCCTGATGAGTTGGCTTGGTGGCGGGTGTTTGGACAGACGATTCGCAGCGCGGCCATTTTTGCTCCGACCATCGCGTTCTTTTTGTGGCCGGCGGCCACGAAACGCGCGGTCCTGTGGTCGATGTCGCTCGGTGTGGCCAGCAGCCTGCTTTGGAACGCCTGGACGGGGTTTTCTGCAACCACGTTTCTGTGGGGCGTCAACCCCATGTGGGTTGGACTCAGTGTCTCGGTGATCGCCCTGGTGGTCGCGACTGTTCTGGAAATGGCGGGAACGGGTCAACGCATGGAGTGGAAACGCAGCAGTCGGACAACCATGCTGTTATCGTTCGCGGTTATCTTATGGGCAACACTCGTGGTCTGGTGGTCGTCGGCGCCTGGTCTGCGGGGAGCGCTGTTTTGTTGTGGCGTCGTCGTGGCGTTCATGGCGGTGGCGATGGGCGTTCGACGAAAGGCAGGGGATGTTCCCCGCGTGTCATCAGAGTCGATGATTGCGACGCAACCTACTCAAGCGGGGTGATCTCCGGTCCTTCAATAACGTGCAGACAGGGAATGCAGAACTGTGGAACGTAGAGCTATTTTCAGCAAACTAGTGTATAGTCGTGTGTATATACACTAGTTTGTGCTGTTCGGGAAGATGATCGGAAGAAGAAGGGAATGGTGGAGTGCCGTGTTTCTGGCTGACTCTGTCAGAGAACTCATTCGATTGGCCCTGGCGGAGGACATCGGCCGCGGGGACTGTACGACGGACCTGGTTGTCGACGTTGACGCGCTAGCGAGCGGTCAGATATGGATCAAACAGGCGGCGTGTGTGGCTGGGTTGCCACTCGTCGAAGCCGTGTTTCACGCGCTTGATCCTGCGGTGCAGGTGACGATGCGCGTGCCGGATGGTCACGATGCGACGGAGCGGGGGATCGTGTGCGACGTGGCAGGCAATGCCCGCGCGCTGCTCTATGGAGAGCGTACCGCATTGAACTTTCTCGGTCGTTTGAGCGGTATCGCCACATTGACCAGAGAAGCGGTGGAGTGCGTACGGGGAACTGACGTGAAGATTCTCGACACGCGCAAAACCACACCAGGTTGGCGCGCCCTTGAGAAATACGCGGTGCGTCTGGGAGGCGGGTACAATCATCGATTTGGCCTGGATGACATGATTCTGCTCAAGGACAATCACATCGCTCTTGCAGGCGGGGTGGGCGAGGCCTTGGCGCGCGCCCATCAATCCGCAGGGCTTGCGCAAAAGATTGAGATCGAGGTCGAGACGCTTCTGCAACTGGAGATCGCTCTGGAGGCGGGCGCGGATGTCATTTTGCTCGACAACATGGACACTGACAGCTTGCGGCAGGCGGTTTTGCGGACGCGCGGTCGTGTGCCGCTGGAAGCGTCCGGCAACATGACGCTCACACGGCTTCGGGAAGTGGCCGAGACGGGTGTGGAGTATATTTCCATGGGCGCGCTTACTCATTCGGCAGCCAGTGTAGACGTTGGCATGGACATTGAACTCGTTGATAACAGAAGGGGTATGCCGCAATGAAAGTTCGAGAGGCTGACTTCGTCGTCGTCGGCAATGGTTTGGCGGGCAGTACAGCCGCGTATACACTGAGCGGACTGGGCGATGTCGCGTTGCTGTCAAAGGAATCTGCGCAGGGGAGCAATTCTTTTGCGGCCCAAGGCGGTGTCGCCGCCGCCATGAGTGTGGGGGATTCCCCTGAGCGTCATGCGGCTGATACTCTTTCGGCGGGCAGTGGACTGTGCGATCCGGACGCTGTGACGATGCTGGTTCGCCGAGCGCCAAAGCTGATGCAGTGGCTGATGGACAGCGGCGTGTCTTTTGACCGTGATGAAACTGGAAATCTGGCGCTGGGGCTGGAAGGCGCTCACGGCGCCAGTCGGATACTGCATGCCGGCGGTGACTCGACTGGCCGCCATATCCTGGAGACGGTTCAACGTCTGTTGACGGAGCGGTCCAGTGTCTTGCGCGTGGACAACGTCCAGGTGGTCAAACTGCTGAAAGATCAGCGTGGACGAGTGGCAGGAGTTCTCACGGTTGAGCGCGGGGCGACTGCCGCCGGGGTCGCCTGGTTGGCGCGCCGCGGGGTGATCCTGGCGACAGGAGGCAGTGGTCAACTGTTTTTGCGAACAACCAATCCGCCTGGAGCGCTGGGAGACGGCGTCGCCTTGGCTTATGAGGCGGGCGCGGTGGTGCGCAATCTGGAATTTGTCCAGTTTCATCCGACGGCGCTCGCGATTGAGGGCAGTCTTCCATTTCTCGTATCGGAGGCCGTGCGGGGCGCAGGGGCGCGCCTGATTGACGAGGCGGGAAAACCTGTTATGACGCAGGGGACGGGTGATCTGGCGGCGCGGGATGTGGTTGCGCGCGCCATCTACCGACACCAGTTGCGGGAGGGCAACGTGTATCTGGATACGACGGCGATTCCGGATTTTCCTTCGCGGTTTCCCACGATTCACGAACACTGTAAAATGCACGGCATTGACCCATGTACAACTCCGCTGCCTGTGTCTCCGGCCGCCCACTTTATGATGGGCGGAATTGACGCTTCTCTGTCGGGTCAGACAAATGTGCCGGGTCTGTATGCGATCGGTGAGGTTGCTGGAACCGGCGTGCATGGCGCCAACCGTCTCGCCAGCAATTCTCTGCTGGAGTGTATGGTGATGGCTTTTGAGCTTCCGCATTCGATGAATGAGGATTTGCCGGCAAAACGGCGCGGGTCCATGGAATGGTCGGTGCTGTTCGACGAAGGGCGCGAGTTGTCCTCCGATCCCCCGGACGTTCTGCGCGGCGTACAGACCATTCTGTGGCATTCAGCCGGCATCGAGCGTTGCGGCGATTCGTTACAGAAAGGACTCAGCGCTCTCCGTGAGATGGGTCGGCAGTATCCGCAATCGTCCGTCATTGCGACGGCGTCTTTGCTGGTCAAGTCCGCGCTGGCGCGCAGGGAGAGTCGGGGAGCGCACTATCGCACGGACTATCCTGTCGCAGATCCGCAGTTTGCAAAAGATACTTTGCTGAGCAAAGAGCACGTCGTCGGCAAGGCGGATCGCAAGCGGGGAGGAGTGAGGGCGGTATGACCACAGTGAGTATCACACCACGGCTTGGCGCGGACATCAGGGAATGGAAACAACGGCGAAACGCCATCATTCTGGCCCACAACTACGAGCGGCCCGAGGTTCAGGATGTCGCCGATGAGGTAGGGGATTCACTGGCGTTGGCGCGTACCGCGGCCGCCACGGATGCGGACGTGATTGTATTTTGCGGCGTCCACTTTATGGCTGAGACGGCGGCGATCGTCAATCCGACAAAGACTGTCCTGTTTCCGGATCTGAACGCGGGCTGTTCGCTGGCGGATTCCATCAGCGCTGACGAACTTCGCGCCTGGAAAGCTCAATACCCGGGCGCGGTTGTCATCGCTTACGTCAATACTTCCGCGGAGGTGAAGGCGGAGAGCGATTATTGCTGCACGTCAGCCAATGCTGTTCAGGTGGTGCGGTCGATTCCAGCGGATCGGGAGATTCTGTTTCTTCCGGACCTGTTCCTGGGGTCGTATGTGCAGCGGGTGACACAGCGTGAAAATATGCACATCTGGATGGGAGAATGCCACGTGCACGCGGGGATTGCCGCTAGCCAGGTGGAGACTGTGCTAAAGGAACACCCGGAGGCAGAACTGCTGGTGCATCCTGAATGTGGATGCTCCACTTCGAGTCTGTACCAGTTGGCCGATGGCACGCTTCCAGCGGAGCGGACCCATGTGCTGTCTACGAGCGGCATGCTCAAGTGCGCCCGCGACTCCACCGCGCAGGAGTTCATCGTGGCGACAGAAGTGGGCATATTGCATCAGATGCAGCGCCACAGTCCGGACAAGCGATTTATGGCGGCAAATCGGGAGGCGGTCTGCCCCTTTATGAAAATGATCACACTGGAGAAGGTGCTCGACGCCCTGCAGCAGAACAGACATGTCGTGACTGTGCCAAACGCCGTCGCAAAGCGGGCGCGCGTTGCCATCGATCGAATGATCGCCATCGGATGATCGCACGCTGGTGCTTACGCGTCACCAGTGACAGGTCGGCAAAAAAAGCGATGTCGATGCTTTAGCACAATATGCAAAAGGGTTAGCCGATGATTATGAGGCTGTCAAAAACAGCTTGATCTATGACGAGATAAGCAACGGGCCGCTGGAAGGAATCAACAGCAGAATCAAGGCAATTCACCGAAGGAGTGCGGGCAGAGCGGGCATTTTCTTGCTCAATGCGTACATGGGTTTATCAGGTTGAAGTTCCTTGTCGTCGTCTTTGAGCAAGATCCCGAGATGTTCTCCAATGTTCTTGATCTGCGAAAATTCCCCCGTCCAGAACTGCTGCAGGTGAAAGGGCAGTTTTCGGACGAGTTGATCACGGAACATCTCGTCCAAAAAAATAGGCGAGTGATGCCAAGCACCGTTTGTGGCGGATCGTGCAATAGAGATAGAACGTTGTTGCGCAGGTAATGCTCCGAACGCGTCCGCGATCCCGGCCAGAGTTCCCGCATCATCGCGATAAACTCTCCCGTCACCGCTTCAGCTTGCTCCAGGTCATCCAAGGCAACCGGATTTAGGCGCGCGGGTACTTGGTCGGGCCAAGTGGGACAATGTGGACCTTTTGGTGGAGTGAGGGTGGAATGTGCGACAGCAACTTCTGGATGGCACCACCGTGCGGATCGAGAAAGGTAAAGCCGGGGGTGCTGTGTCCGGCTCCTTTTGCATCTGGGCCACGATCCCGAGCATCGTCTGAAGAAGGGTCGTGGTCTTGCGTGACCCAGTGGTTCCCGCCAATCCGATGGTAGTCAGCTTATTCCGTAGAAAATTCAGCATCTTCGGAAGCGGCTTCCGGGCATTTCGATTAAGACGAATGGACCAACAGAACGTGAAAATTTGGACTGAGACATATTTGCCGGACAGAGAAACAGGAATTCCGGTCGCAAACTGAAGTGAAACAGTCTCGGTTCGGATTGTCAGTCTAGAACAAGCTGCCCATTCTCTAGTGGCAGAGAATCACCGTTTGTCTCCCAGGCATCGATTAATGTTTTGACCACAGACAATTGCGAACACAAATACACCAACCGCCTGATCCATGAGAAGTCGCCGTACCTGTTGCAGCACGCCCACAATCCCGTCGACTGGTACCCCTGGGGCCGGGAAGCCTTCCAAAAGGCCGTCCGCGAATCGAAGCCGGTCTTTTTGTCCATCGGCTATTCGTAGCCCTGCGGGGCTACGAATAGCAAACACACGTTTGGAGTATTTTATCGACCTGTCATTGGGGTAACGGGTGGTTGTTTGATAGCAATCAAAATACAACAGCGTCACTGCATTCAACTGTACGGATAGTTCATTCACAAGCGTTGATTTTCCAGAACCTGAGGTTCCTGATACTGCGATAACATAGCCCAAGAAAGTGGTCCTCCATTCATAAGGCCAATCTCGTGCTCCTCCACGCGCGGAATGTTATTCCAGTTCATCCAGGGTCTTCTCGAATGCGGGTGCAAACGTATCCAGGAAGTAATCGACCTCCGGCATGTGCATGTTTCTCAAGATCTCTCCGTACTCCCTCTGGGCCACTGCAAATTCTCGATTGCCCGTCAACATTTCGTGTGTACATTTCAGGTACGCGTCCAACCGATCGGCCGCCTTTACCCATACTAGGAGATCGCTTTGGTCCGCGATCAGCAACGGTCGATATGATGGTTGAAGTTCCGGTGGAATCATGTCCAAGAGCCGTTTCGCCGCGATACCTTCGATTTCACGAAAGTTTCTGAGGATCTCCTGGTTATGATGTTTGACCGGGGTAGGAATATCACCCGTCATGACTTCGGTGGCGTCGTGAAACAGTGCAGCGCATACGACACTCTCAGTTGGCACCTCCTTATGAAATACGTCAACCGCAATGGTGCACAACGCGTGCGCCAACAGAGCCACATGATAGCTATGCTCGGCGACGTTTTCTCTGTGATTGTTGCGCATCAAACTCCAACGATTGATGTATTGCAGTCGATACATATATGCAAGGAAGTGGCTCTCCAAACTCTCCAATCGGCGTTCCTCCGTACCCTCACAAATCCCCTCATGCAGATTGCTGACGCTGAAACTCGATGTGTCATTGGTTCCAAATATGCCAACGAGTTTGCTTGAATAGTGCAGCAAGAGATCTTACGCCAGCGTTTTTGCTTGTGTGGATGTTTATTGTCATACTCAGCGCCACTTCATTTGGGGAACTTCCTGTAACTCGTCTTGCCCACAGCACATTTTTACGAGTGGCCCGCCCAGTATATCGATTTCCTGACCCACTTCCCGAAATTCTCATTTGCATCGTCATAGACCCAGTCGTATCGCGGAGCAATATCATCCAGCAACCCAAGGACTCGCACATACAGAACCACCGTCTTAACAGGTTTTCGACAGTGTGCTGTGAGATGGGCATCGTACAGCAAGAATCGATATAGGTCCTGTTCTTTGGTCGTCTAAAATTCGTAGTGGAGCAATTCCCCCGATTCCGTCTCGAAGGCGAGATCGAGGAAACTGTGCCGAATTTCGACTTCGGGCAATTCCGTCGGTATCGCCCGAAGAATGTGGACGTCATGCAATCCAAGCCAGTCCAACGCCGCCTCGCGAAATGCGTCCACCAAGTATTTGAGCACAATATCCGTCGAATTCCTTGCCATGGCGCACCTTCTTCGATTCCATTATACCGTTGTATTTGACGCGTGGGAATCGGTCACTGCCGCCAAGCTAAACGAGAAGGATTGTTGGTGAACGGAAGTGAATCGGAGTAAGTATTTGTATACAAAAGGGTTATTGTCTTTCATATATCTCATCTGGATTAGTTTATGGACCTGTTATCAGTGACAGGTCGGCAAAGTACTCCGAACGTGTGTTTGCCATTCGTAGCCCCGCAGGGCTACGAATGGCCGATGGACAAGAAGACAGCCTTAGACTCGCGGCCCGCTTCCTCAAACGCCTCTCGCCCCCAAGGGTACCAGTCGACGGGTTGTGAGCATGTTGAAGCAGGTATGGGGATTTCTCGTGGATGAGTCGGTTGGTGAATTTATACTGATTGCTTTCAGCGCTCATATCAGGATCATTCCTCTCTGGATTGTATTTCCGCAATTATACACCGCTGCGGTTTAATTTATTGGGTTCACTATATGCTACACAGGCACCAAGCAATCGGCGAAATAAATCTGCAGTTGCATCCACCAAATGAACAGAAAGAGCACAACGAGGATGCTGAGTGCCCTAACCCCCCGGACATCATGCCGATGAGTGCTGTCAGCGTGGTTTTAAGTAGGCACTATATGGGCGAGCGCACGGCTAAAATGGAGTAGATATCGTCTGGGTGCCCAGGTATCCGTCTGCCAACGCCAAGAACAATCAATTCATCTTTCTCAAAATCACATCGATACACCAAGCGATAATCCGCTCGCATGCCACGTAACGGGCTCAATACAGAGTGAAATATCTTTTTTCGATAGAGTGCAAGAGACCGTCCAAGCGGCGCTCCATTAGGCGGGTTGCCAATACGAGGGATATCCTCCCCAAGAAAATCCTCATGAAATACCTGTTTCATTCGCCCTGACGACGCCCTCGATATTGATCATAGAACTCCTCAAAAGACATTCCAGACGGCTTTTCGATAAACTTCTCCCGGGGCGCATCCGACCGATATCCAAACTCCCGGTCCAAGTGGGCGTTTTCGAGTCGTTCCTCTGCGTCGAGCAGAAATTCTAAAAACCGTTTGGCCACCACCACTTCATTCTCAGGCAAAGCGTCGATGAGATGATATAGCTCCTCTTTGGCTAGGCTCATCGGAATACCCCCCCTTTGTATGTTCGGATACTGTTTATGGTCACTCGTGAAGATTACCCATTTTAACCGCGGGAGTCTGCTTACAAACGCAACGGTCATCCGGCATTCTTTTGATTTTCTTATTCATCATTATACGCCAATTTGCTCCACAGATTTGTAGGCGAACACCTGCGGCGGAAAAGAGGTTTTACTGCCATGACCTATGACCAGGGTGGATTGGCCACGAAGCCTTGTCTTCACGGTTGGGGAACAGGTCTAAATCCAAGCACCTATGGGCAGGTTAAAATTGCAAAGAGAGTTAGAGTGCGCTAAGGATGTGTTATTTTTGTGTTTTATTCTTTTTCCCGAGTATTTCCTTGTCGCCCCCGGAGACGTGGATATTTCCTCATAATCCCCTGCTGAACAGCCTGGCGGATCTCAGTCTTTCCAAAGAGTTGTTCACCGTCCATCACAATCCCCCGATGGTCAGAGGAATATGTACAAAAAAAGCTATTAATGCAATATAATCCTTGTTCTTTGGCGGTGGGAGCGGTTCAGAGCAGCCTTCGGAAGCTCTCGCGCAGCCAGCGCAGTTTCGTCCCGACGATCACTTCGATTTCAGATTGATTGAGGTGACCGTTGCGAAATTTGCTCACTTCCCAGCCCAACATCATAAGCGTGTTGTCAAACAGACACGCCTGGTAGGCGATTTCAAATGCGTCTTCATCGACTCTCCATCCGTTCTGGCGCAGGTGATCCCAATACACAGTCCGCAGGGAATGGCGCATGTCATCGTCCAGCACGTCCTGCTGCAGGATGGCGAGGTCGCGCGAAGGAACGGCGACCGCTGTATACTCCCAGTCGATGAAGCAAAAACGGCCGTGCCAAAACAGCAGATTTTCCAGATGCGGATCGCCGTGCGTGATGGTCGTGCGACCAGCCATAAAGCCGGGATAGCGTGGATAGAACCATTCCATCATCGCGCCGATTTCAGATAGAATGTACACATCGACAATACTTCCAGGCCGGAGTGGAGCGACTAGCCAGGTTAACGCTTGCAGAGCCTCTTTTGCATAGGTCCATGAAGACTCAAACGGATAGAGTCCGACGATCCCCGCCTGCAGCCAGGACTGACTGCGCTCGGCATAACGCACATGGAGATCCGCCAGCCAAGTGATTGCGGCGGTCAGAATGGCTTGCTGCCCTACGCGGTCTTTCCGCAGCAGCAAGGACTTTACCGTCGCGCCGGCATGATCCATGAGAATGCCCTGCTCCCTTGGCGTGTCAATGAACGCCAGCGCAGCGGGAGCGTATCCGCCGAGCTTTGGAAGCAAGTGGCTGTATACATGAAGTTCATCGGACCGTCCGGGCGCCAACTGCTTATAGATCATGTTCCGCTCAGCACCGGACTGTGAGCGCGCGCAAAGCGCGAACAGCGATGCTGCAAATCCTCCGGTCAACGGCTCACTGCTCAGTACCGTCCAGCCGTGATCGGCGAGCCACGTCTGCAGGCCCTGGGGCAACGCAGAGTTCATATGATCCGTCCTGCTTTCCTGTCCGCGGGAACATTCCGGTCGCTGTTCCATCTGTACTAAAAACATCTACTGACCGTCAATGACTCGCAACCTTGTCAGTTTCGGCTTAACCAGCTTTGTGCCGTGCCTCGACGAGAACGTGATGGTCAATTCCAGGTCGTCGCCGCTTCCCGTGACGTCTGTGACCACGCCCACTCCGAACTGGGGATGGCGAACAGACAGTCCGATGGTCCAGCGGGTTTGCGCCTGCAGATCGGCGCCTGACCGCTCCGTCAGTTCGGGCGGAATTTCAGACAAAAAGCGCGATGGGTCATTGAGTTGACACTGCCCGAACAATGAGCGCTCTGCGCAGTAACTGAGATGCAGCTTCTCTCTGGCTCTTGTAATGGCCACATAACAGAGATTGCGTTCTTCCTCAATGCCTTCCATCGTATCCATCGAACGGACGTGCGGCAGGAGCGTTTCTTCGACGCCCACCATAAACACGACGGGGAACTCCAACCCCTTTGACGCGTGCATCGTCATCAGCCGCACTGCGTTGTCGGTCTTGCCCGTTTCCTTGTCCGTGTCGAAAAGGAGGGAGGTTTCAGCCAGAAAATCCACCAGAGCGCCATGGCGTCTGCGGTCAAATGAGCGCGTCACAGTGGCCAGTTCGCGGATGTTTTCCAGTCGGTTCTGATCCTCCTCTTTATGGCTTGTCTCAAGCATCTCGCGATAGCCCGTCCGTGTGAGCGTCTGTTGCAGCAGATCCGTAACAGTGAGCCCTTCCTGCATATTGTGCAGGTCCTGCATGAGCGTATGGAATTTAAGTACAGTCTCTGTGGCGGCGCCGGCCAGGCCAATCTCCTGCGCCCGCCCCATGGATTCGAGAAGAGTGATCCCGTTCTCATGGGCAAAATCAAGCAACCGTCTGATCGTTCCCTCCCCGATGCCGCGTTTTGGCACATTGATGATCCGCAGCAGTGAAATCTCATCCTGCGGATTGGCGAGCGCCTTCAAATAGGCCATGATGTCTTTGATTTCCCGGCGGTCGTAAAACGTCATTCCGCCGATAATCTTGTAGGGCATGGCAGCCTGCAAAAACGCTTCTTCAATGGCTCGCGACTGCGCGTTGGCTCGATACAGCACCGTACAATCACTGAACTGCCCACCGCTTTCCACATGTTCCTGCACCTTTGCGATCACGTATATG
>JAJZEE010000066.1 GCA_021805735.1 Bacillota bacterium | reverse complement strand
TAAGATTTCCCGCCGCGCCTTTCTCCACGTGTACACGGCAGGAGCCTTTCGTTACCCTTGGAGCAGTTCCTTGCGTTGATCCAACCACGAAACCAGGCTGCCCCCTTTCCCCTGTAAGGTTTTTTCAATCAGTTTCTTTGCTTGATTCCAAATACTCCAATCCGTTTTTCGATACGCCGTCTCATTGAACGCTCGCTTGGCAACCAACCAATCCTTCATTGGTTTTGGAACGTTTTCCCGCCGAATCTTTAACCCACCGCGCCTTGCAATCACCAGCGCCGCCGACTCGTGCACACTGATGCCGTACTGTGGCTGGTATTTCAACCGGCCAATCACAGACGTGTACGCGGGATGTACTCTCCGAACCTCCACGCCTTCCCGCTTAGCTTCGCGTTCCACCGCGACCAGTACCTTGCGATAGACAAACTGATGAGTGATCCGGCGAAACTTCGTACTCACTTCCTTGTCCGTTTCTGGCGTCATCCCACTCTTGTCGCCACGCTGCCTGATTGACACCCTCTTTGAACTGCGAAAGATACAGTTCGCGGCTTCCGAAAATCACCGGAGGAAACGTACTTTGCTCTGCATGTTGTTGGTAAAACGCCGCCTTGCGTTGCTGCTTCTCCAGTTTGCTTCGAAGTTCCGGCAACTTGCGTGAGGTTGGATCCTGTCTTGCGATCTTGTGTATCCTCGCCGCCGTCTTTTTCTCGCGTCGTTGCCACAGTTGCAAATGCTCTTTGACGAGGACCTTTTGGCTGGCGATCAGTTGCCTGGCTTCGGCCACGGCGTCTTTTGCGTAACGAAGCGGCAATCCGGTGTCCGCGGCCAAGATCCGTTCCAATTCGCCCACTTTTGTGCCTGACTCCAATAACCGCTTAAAGGCGTGGCGCACCATGAATCCGTATTTCCGCATCAGGCGGTCCAGGCCTTGGGCGGTCTCCTCGCCGACTTCAAGCAAGACGCCTTGAAATGTCGTTTTCATTCCGATTCCACTCCCGTCACGGATTCGTGCGGCGAAAATGGGCCAGCCTTGTTTTGCGGCATAAGCGCTCAATCGACCCGTTTGACGGTCCAAATCTCCTGGCGTAAATGGCGCACGTAATAGATGGTGACTCGTCTTGCTCGTGCATAAGTTTTTCTAACCCGGCGACACGGTAGCGGCGATGCCCGGTCGGTGTCCGCTCCGGCGTTAATAGACCGTTCTCTTCCCATTTTCGCAAGGTGCCAATACTGACACCGAGCATCTTCGCGGCCTTTCCGATACTCACATACTTTTCTTCCATTGGCTCTCTCACCCAATACAATTATACCATATTGGATAACATTAGCACAGGTTATTGCGATGCTGCTTCAACCTCCCATTGACGCCTCGGATGCCTCGAACGCGTCACACTTTGGCTCTCATTATAGCATGTGCGCACGCTTGTCTACGAAAGATCCTACAGATCCAGCCTGACTGTCGGCCACAGTCAGGCAACGATCGGCGGGGAGCCACAGATTGACCGTGCCACCCTTGCGCGATCACGTAGGAAGGCGCGAAAAAAATGAACCACACGGCCAAATCCGGCAGTAACCGTATGGTTCCTGGAGCGCGATGACTGCCAAACGCGGTGACAGTTCCGCTTTCTGTTTTCGGTTGATCGAACAGTGATGATGCATGTCCTGGCGAAAGAGCGACACACTAAGTTGCACGTTGGATCTCCACGCCGCGCAGCACCATCAGTGGAATGAAAAACCCGCTTGGCCGGAATCGTATGCTGTGCCGAGGCGAGTTCGGCGCAGCCGTGTTTGAGCAGCGGCGCAGCATACGATTCCGGCGGGCAGAGACAATCGATTTTTCGGTATAGACAAGATTACGCACTATACTGTAATATGCAGTATAGTGTTATACACATTTAGCAATTAGGAAAGGTCGGGTGTTAACGATGGCCCATCTTGCTATTGGCAACGCAAAAACGGAACTCCTACACGCGGCGAGGCTGCTGCATGCCTCCGGGCTCCTTTTTAAGGGTCAGCACGCCAACTTGTCTGCCCGCATCGACGATGATCGCGTCGTCATCACAAAGGGAGGCAGCATCGCCACTCTTGATGAGGACAGCTTTGCTGCGGTAACCCTGCAAGGAGAAGCGGAAGGCGACATCGATTCTGTCACCGCTGAGATCGTTCAGATGCACACGGCCGTATACCGTGCGAGAGCAACGGTCGGCAGCATCATGCATGTGCATGCGCCGCATGCGACGGCGTTTGCCGTAGCGAACCAGGCGATTCCCATCGCGTATGAACCGCTTGTTCGCTTCGGCTTTACGGAGGCGATTCCGGTTGTTCCCTGGGCTCCACGAGGATCAGAAGCGTCTGTTGGCGGCATTGTCCGGATCGTCGAGGAACATCCAGGTCTCTCGGCTGTGCTGCTTGCCAATCATGGCGTTCTGGCGTTTACTTCGAGCCCTGTGCAAACGGCGCGGCTTCTGGCGACACTCGACGAGGCGGCAGAATTGGTGCTGCATGCCAGGTTGTTGGGCGGAGAAAAAGCGCTGCCTGAACAGGCGTTTGAACAGGTGAAACATCACATGGAACAATTTGGATCAAAAGTGATGGCCTGACCAAGAATGCGGGGGAGAAGTGCGCCATGGGAAAAGAGGGAGGCATTTCTGGGAACAGGAATCGCCACTTGCCAGCGTTTTTGTTGCTCTGTCTGGCGGATGGCGAAGCGCACGGAGGCGCCTTGTGGAACCAGATCACCGCTATGATGCCGTTTCACCTCGGGATCGAAAGCGGCGCCGTCTATCGGGTATTGAGAGAACTGGAAGAACGCGGGTCCGTGACATCCAGATGGGAAACAGGTGGCGTCGGGCCCGCCAGGCGGCTGTACCAAATGACTGAGAACGGATGGGATGAGCTGGCCGCCTGGCAGGAAGACATTGCGCGCCGAAAGCGCAATCTGGAAGTCTTCCTGCAACAATGTGAGAGTTTGAACAGGCTGCAATCGTTGACAAAGGGTGGGGAACCCAGTGGAAACTCTGACTAGATGGCGAACGACTTACGCTAATGCGTCGTGGTTTCGCTGGGTAATCTTTGGCACCGTTGCCAGCGGTACGTTTATGGTCAATGTCGACGGCAGCGTCATGAATGTGGCGCTTCCCGCTCTGGAACGGCAATTTGCGGTTGGCCCCGCGTTGTTGCAGTGGGTCATCTCCGGGTATCTGCTCATCATTACCGGCATTCTTCCCGTGGTGGGAGCGCTGTCGGACCGTTTGAACCGCAAGCGCGTGTTTCTTGCCGGTGTATTCATATTTACCACTGGCTCCGTTCTGTGCGCCTTTTCTTCTACAATCGATGAATTGATTCTTTTTCGCATATTTCAATCGCTGGGCGGAGCCATCATAATGGGCAACGTGATGTCGATTATCGCCCACATCTTTCCTGCCGGTCAGCGGGGGCGACCCATCGGATTGATTGGAAGTGTCGTTGCGGCGGGAACCATCGTAGGACCGTCTGTGGGCGGACTTCTGATTGCCGCCTATGGATGGCCATCCGTTTTTTGGGTGAATGTTCCTGTTGGCGCAGTGTCCATCGTGATGACGCTGATCGTGCTGGACCGCATGGTTTCGAATCAGTCAACGGAACGCTTTGACGGCATGGGAGCGATCCTGTTCTTTGTCGGCATTGTCAGTCTGATGATCTTTGTCTCAGAAGGAACGACATGGGGATGGACAAGTGTGTCGAGTTGGCTGAGTCTTGTTCTCTCGATCGCAGCGCTCTCGCTGTTCATATGGCGGGAACTGCGCGCTGCGTCACCGGTTATCGAACTGTCGCTGTTTCGCTCTGGGGCGTTTTCAGTCGGCAATGTGGCGGGTTATATCTCGTACGTGATGTTCATGTTTCCCGGCTTTATTCTGCCTTTGTACATGCAGCATGTGTTGCATATCCCCACAGCGCACATCGGCCTGCTCCTGACGCCTCAGGCGGTGTGCATGATTATCGTTTCGCCGTTCGGAGGGCGGCTGACGGACAAAATCGGCGCAAACTGGCCCGCCTTCGCCGGTATGGTGACAGGAACAGCAGGGTTGTGGATGATGACTCGCTTTACGCCGGCAACCTCATATACGGACATTGTCATCGCGCTATCTGTTTTTGGCGCGGGAATGGGTCTGTTTACATCGCCGAACACCGTAGCCGTCCTGGAAAGCGTGCCTATCGCCAAATCCGGACTGACGGGGAGTCTCATCGCGACGGTTCGCAATTTCGGCAGGGTGTCGGGGATAGCCGTCGCAGTCCTTCTTCTGCAAAGCGCTGGCGCCAATCTCGCCACCGTACAGGGTTTCACTATGGCGACAGCGTACGCATTCACCGGATCAGTGATGATCGGAGCCATCGGCGTCCTACTCAGCGCCTCGCGGTTGCTGCGGAGCGCCATAGGTCAATAACCTTGGGCGCCGAAGCTCATGATCCATACCGATCCGGCAATCACCACAAAGGTGAAAAACATCCCCAATCCGAGTATCCATAGATTGAATTGCGGCCTCGGGCTGTCAGTGATGTGCATGAAAAAGAACATCTGCACTCCGATCTGCAAAATGGCCAGCAGCAAAATGACGGTCAGAAGCGTTCCAGTGGAAAACTGCCGGGCGAGCACCAACCACAGCGCGCCCACGGTGAGCGCTATGGATATGACAAAGCCAACGATATACATCCAGAGTGAGCCCGATGCGGTATTTGATGCGTGGGTTGACGGCCGCGACATTTTAGCTCATCACTCCATTCAGATAGACCACAGTAAAGATAAACACCCACACGATGTCAAGAAAATGCCAGTAAAGCCCGACGATAAACACTTTGCGAGCGGTGATCGGGGTGATGCCCCGGCGCGCGAGTTGATAGATGATTGACAGCATCCAGAGGATGCCCAGGGAGACGTGGCAGCCATGGGTTCCGACAAGGGTGAAAAAAGCCGATAAAAACGCGCTGCGTTGCAGTGGGGCGCCGTGTGTGGCATACGTGACGAACTCCTTGACTTCGAGTCCTATAAACGATAGTCCGAGCAGCACCGTGATGATCATCCAAGTGATCAGGCCTCGTCTGCTCCCGTTGTGCATGGCGTACGTGCCGAGACCCCCAGTGAAGCTGCTTGTCAGGAGGATCAACGTTTCTGCGGTGAAACCCGGTACGTCAAACAGTTGCGCCTCAGTCGGTCCACCTGCGGCGGCGCCGTGCAATACAACGTATGTGGCAAACAGACAGGCAAACAGCACTAAGTCGGTCGCCAAAAACAGCCAAAAACCAAAGATCCGCAGCGCGCCTTCTTCCAGGCTGTACTCCAGTGGCGCATCATGATTGATGGATCGTCCGTGAACAGGAAACTCGCCATGCGCAATCGTCACTGTCATGCCCTCCCCAATGCCGCTTCAGTCTGCTCAATTTCTTCTACCGGCACGTAGTAATCCGTGTCGTATTCCAGCGAACGCAGCAACATGCTGACAAGTACGCCGAGCAGCGCGAGGAAGCCAAGCGCATACCAGTTAAAAACCAGACCGAATCCGCCGATGAAGAAAATGGCAGACATGATAAACGGTCGGCCGGAGCTTTTTGGCATATGGATAGGCTGCAATGGTTCGAGCTTCCTCGGCGCGTCGCTCCGAGATCGTTCCTGCTTGCTTGTCCACCAGGCATCCCGGCTTGTCACAGTCGGGATGCGGGCAAAGTTATAGTGAGGCGCGGGTGAGGGAAGGGACCACTCCAGTGTGCGCCCATTCCACGGATCGCCTGTGACGTCGCGCTCTCCGAAGCGGATGCTGTACACGACGTCCATAACGAGTACGATAAACCCGATGCCCATGACATAAGCGCCCATCGTTGAAATGAAGTTGAGCGTGTTCCAACCCATATTTGCGGGGTAGGTGTACATCCTGCGCGTCATGCCCATCAATCCGAGCAGGTATTGGGGAAAGAAGGTGACATAAAAACCGCTGTTGAAGAGCCAGAACGCCCACCGACCCAGACGCTCGTTCAGCATGTACCCAAACATCTTTGGCCACCAGTAGTACATCCCGGCCAGCATCCCGAAAACTGTTCCACCGATCAGTACTTGATGGAAATGGGCGATCAGAAAGAAACTGTTGTGATACTGGTAATCGGCCGGCGCTGCGGCCAGCATCACGCCAGTGGCGCCGCCGATGGCGAAGATCGGAATGAAGGCGATCGCCCAGAGCATGGGCACCGTGAGTCGGATTCTGCCGCGATACATGGTGAACAGCCAGTTGAAGACCTTTACGCCCGTCGGAATGCCGACGCACATTGTGGCGACCGCGAAGAAGCTGTTGACGCCCGGTCCGGCGCCCATTGTGAAAAAGTGGTGCACCCACAGCACATAGCTGATGACAGATATGGTCATCAAGGAGGCGACCATCGAACTGTAACCGAAAATCCGCTTGCCAGAGAACGTGCTGACCACTTCGGAAAAAATGCCGAACGCTGGCAGGATGACAATATAGACCTCGGGATGCCCCCAGATCCAGAAGAGATTGATGTACATCATCGGATTACCGCCCTGAAACATCGTGAAAAAGTGGGCGCCAGCCAACCGATCAATCAGCAGAAGGGCAAGCGCGACGGTCAGCGCTGGAAACGCGAATATGATGAGAATGGACGACGCCAGGACAGACCAGGAAAACAGCGGCATGCGCATGAGCGTCATGCCGGGCGCCCGCATTTTCAGGATAGTGGCCATGAAATTGATTCCGGTCGCAATACTGCCGATCCCTGTGATTTGAAGGGACAGCAAATAGAAATTTTCGCCTGGGCCACGATCAAATTCCAGCCCGGCGAGCGGCGGGTAGCTCACCCAGCCGGCATCCGGCGAGCCGCCGACCACAAACGACAAGTTAAAGAGCAGCGCGGCGAAGAAAAACAGCCAGAAGCTGACGGCGTTCAGGTAAGGGAACGCGACGTCGCGCGCCCCAATCTGCAGGGGAACGGCGATATTGAACATGGCGAAGATGAACGGCATCGCCATGAAGAGAATCATGATCGTGCCGTGGGTAGTGAAGATCTGGTTGTAGTGTTCAGCCTGAAGAAAACTCATGTTGGGGCGGATCAGTTGCGTGCGCATCAGCATCGCGTCGACACCGCCCCGAAAAAACATCAGCAGCGCGGCGATCAGGTACATGACACTGATTTTTTTGTGATCGACGGTGGTCAACCATTCACGCCACAGCCACCTCCATTTTTTAAAATAGGTGAGAACGAACAGAATCCCCACGGTGGCCAGGACGATGGAGACTTCCGCTCCGTAGATTAGCGGATCGCCCGTTACAATGAAGGTTGCCGGAAAATGCGGCAGGAATGTCGACATGGTTGGCCCTCTTTCTGCGCGGCTTCGCGCGTCTGCGAAAACTCGACGAATACAGGGAATCCCGTTGTTTCAGGTTCCTCAGTGGCCGTGACTTCTGCCGAGCATCGTCAGATCTCGCTTCATGTACATCCCGCCTTCCTTGAGCAGTGCAGATTCAAAGATACCGGGCGCGTACGCGGAAAATGTCATCGGTTCTACGATGCTCGACTGAACGAGACTTTGATACCCGACTCTGGTCAGAACGGGAGCGCTATGGCGGACCTGCTGCACCCACCCGTCAAACTCGGCTCGCGGTCGCGCGATCACATTGAACGCCATGTGCGCGAAGCCGCGTCCGGTAAAATTCGCGCCGTGTCCGTAGTACACGCCTGACCGATCCGCCTGCAGCCACAGACGCATGGCCATGCCTGGCATGGCGTATTCCTGACCGCCCAGTTGCGGAACCCAGAACGAATTCATCGGACCGTTCGCAGACAGGATGAACTGAATGGGTCGGTTGGTTGGAATCTCACAATAGTTTACAGTCGCTATTTTTTGATCAGGGTATTGAAACAGCCACTTCCAGTTGAGTGACGTAACCTGCACCGTTAACGGGGCCGCTGTTCTTTCGGGAGGTTTGGTCAGGAGAAATGTGTCTCGCACAGTGAAGGCGCCGAGCACCCCGACGATGACGATCGGAATCCCCCACCAAATCACCTCCAGCACATGGCTTTCGGACCACTCCGGGTCATACGGCGCTGGATTTCCGGGTACGTCGCGGTAACGCCATACGATACGCCAGAGCAGGAGGATGACAGGAATGATCACGGCCAACACAAGGATGATCGAGAGTATGATGAGATCTTTTTCCACCTGACCAACTGGACCGACGGGACGAAAGACCAGATAGCGTTCGCCGCAACCTGTCGTGAGCAATGAAAGCCCGGCAGTGATCCCTAACTTCCGCGTCCGTGAGCGTTTTCGATAGGTTGTCTTGTCCAATGAAGCAGACCTCCCGGTCGGTTTAGGTCATACGGATGAGCATTGGCAATCCGACCATAGATTTCCCAATCAGGGGGTATGTATGCGCAATGCGCCCATTACCTGCGGATTATGTACCCATCAAACCACCATAGAACACCACCCAAAACAACAAGCACAGCGAATGTTACGATGAGCGTCCAGTACACTTTGGGCAGTCCTTCATTGGCATCTTGTTTCATACGCGTCAACTCCATCCTGAACCGGTTTTTGTGTGGGCTTAGTATGCGTTGACAGAGACATGGATACACGGGATCGGAATGCTGCGCGGAGCAAATGACTGACCGCTCGCATATAATGACTAAATATTTTATAATTTATGGATCACGTTGTGATAAAATATATCAATTCAGAGAAAGGGGCGTGCGAATCAGTAACCATGGAACTATACGGGAGCAGCCGGGTTTTGGAGAACGGAGAACTGGCCATCGGGGAGTGCGCTGTGACACGGCTTGCCCAGGAGTTTGGCACGCCTCTGTATGTGTACGACGAAGTTCTTATCCGCAGTCTTATGAAAACGTATCGACAGCCGTTTGAGGAACGGGGAGTCCGCTACCGTATCGCATATGCCTGCAAGGCGTTTTGCACTGTGGGGATGTGCCAGATCGTGAACGAGGAAGGGCTATGGCTGGATGTGGTGTCGGCAGGAGAACTGCATACCGCGCTGACGTCTGGTTTCGACCCCAAACGCATCTTGTTGCATGGGAACAATAAAACGGAGGAGGAACTGCAGTCCGCCATAGCCGCGGATATTGGCACGATCGTCATCGACAATTTCCACGAAATCGAGCTCCTTCATGATCTGTTGCAACGCGCAGGGAAGGTCATGGACGTGATGTTGCGCGTTGCCCCCGGCGTGGATGCGCATACGCATGAATTCATATCGACAGGTCAGCAAGATTCAAAATTTGGCTTTGATCTGCACAGTGGACAGGTCGAACAGGCGGCGGCGCTCGTGCGAGAGTATCGTACAATGCGATTTGTTGGTCTGCACTCGCATATTGGTTCGCAGATTTTTGACGTGGAAGGGTTCCGACTGGCGGCGGAACGTCTGGCGCAACTGTGCGCGGTTCTTCATACGAAATACGGAATGCCCATTGATGTCCTGAATCTCGGAGGCGGCCTTGGCATCCGGTATACAGCCGAGGATACGCCGACGCCAATTGCCGCGCTCGTGCGCGACATGATCGAGGTGACCGAGACCGCGTTTGCTGCTCATAACATGGCGTTGCCGTTGCTCATGCTGGAACCCGGCCGCAGCATTGTCGCGCAGGCGGGAACTACGCTCTACAGAGTGGGAAGCCGCAAAGAGATTCCGGGTGTCAGGACCTACGTGGCGGTGGACGGTGGGATGACAGACAATCCCCGGCTGGCGCTGTATGGGGCAAAGTATGAAGCGGCTGTCGCCAATCGCATGCGCGCTCCGGCAAATGACCTGGTATCGATTGCCGGGAAGTGCTGTGAGAGCGGTGATATGCTTGTGTGGAACGCAATGTTGCCGCATGCGAATCCAGGCGACATTTTGGCGGTTTCATGTACCGGGGCTTATAATTATTCGATGGCCAGCAATTATAATCGAATCCCGCGTCCTGCGGCGGTCTTGGTGGCTCATGGCCGCGCCCGTTTATTAGTAAGGAGAGAAGAGGTCACGGACCTGATCAGACTGGACGTGCCGCTCGCGGATGTTGGCGCTGAGCCAGGCGCGAATGGGGGGATACTGTGACAGTTAAAGACTGTTCGCCGTTTGAGCGTTCGGCGCCTGTGGTGACGGAACTGTCGTATGAAGCAGGCGTGGCCTGCGTGGCGTTGTTGGGTGTATCGTCCAGCGCCAAGACGCTTGTGGGCGCCTTCTCTGTTCTGGACGCCGAACACATTCCCGTGCTCATGATTGCGTATGGTGAGACCGCGATGGATCGGCACGACATTTCAATTGCCATAAAAGAGGCGCATGCGGCAAGGGCATACAGGGCTTTTCGCTCACTCGCGGATCAACTGTCTTACAAAACGCTGGTGGAGGAGACGGGACTGGCCCGCATTTCCCTGAGTGGAGTGGGAATGGTCAGCAATCCCGGCGTTGCCTCCCGGATGTTTATCGCCTTGCAGGACGTGCGGGCCACAGTCCGCATGCTCAGCACGTCGGAGATGAAGATCTCATGCGTCATTGAGGGGCGCTTGCTGCACAGAGCCGTGCGCAGTGTGGGCAGGGCGTTTTCCGTTCCCTGAATCAATGGTCTGCCATGGCCCGTAATCCGTTTTCTTCCATGTCCAGTTTTCGTGAGATTATATCCCAGGACTGGATCAACGTTCTGTCAAGCGGTTCACCTGTCATCTGTTTCACCGCCCGCAACACCGCGCCGGCAGCCGGACTGTGCGCCAACAGGCGAAATGCGCGGTTGGGCAGCCGGGACCGCAACTCTTCCAGCCAATGGCTGTTATGCGCGTATAACCCGCCCCCGAGTACGATCGGTTCGTCATATTCATTCTGTGACTGGGCAATGACTGATTCGACCAGTGCGCCGTGCGCGTCGAGAGCGGCTGTGACAATGCCAAGAGCGACAGGATCGCGCGCTGCGTTCTGGATCACGGAGGGCGCGAACGCGGCGACTCTTGCGACGGGATGATCGCACCGGTAAATTGCCGCAATGACGTCTCGTGGATCTGCAGTTTCGAAAAACCGACACAGCGCATCCGACAGAACCGTGTCTGGGCCCCTATGTTCAAATGATTGCAGCGCGGCCATGATTCCACGCCTGCCGATGTCAAAACCGCTGCCCTCATCGCCGACCAAATAGCCGTATCCGCCCGCCCTCCGTACGATTCCGGTGTGATCTTCACTGATCGCGATTGTTCCCGTTCCCGCGATCAGGGCGACGCCCGGACGCGCCTCCGTGCCTGCCGACAGGGCGGCCAAAGCGTCTGGAACAACCTCAATACGGGTATGCGGAAATAACGCGCGCAGTTCCCGTTCCATGCGCTGTCTGGCTTCGGGGGAACTGACTCCGGCCAGCGCGGCGCATAATGAGTGAAGATGACGAGTATGCGCGTCGAGTTGTGTCAGGCCGCTTTCGACCAATTCGCTGATCCGCGCAAGCGCGGTGTTCCATCCCACGCCGTTTGGATTGCTGGCTCCGCCTGAAACTGTGGTTCCCCGGTGTGATACGAGATCCATCAGGATCACGCGTGTTTTAGTTCCGCCTCCGTCAATGCCAACGTATAGTTCCATGTCCGTCACCCTTTCGTATGAACATTACTATCTGCGTTCGGCGAGTGTCAATGAAAGGTTGCCTGTCTCACAGGCTGTTGCCCCATCTACTGCGAAGTTCGATTGATGTTGCAGGATTATGTTGTACAGTGATGGCGAAACATCCGGTCGGATGGTCTATAATGGTATGTGAAAATGAGTTTCAACATTCTGTATCAAGAGATTTCACAGAACGACGAAAGGGGTTTTACATGGCTCTCGATGGTGGATTAGTCAGATTGCGTCAGGCCCAGGAACTGGCGCCCTCAGAACGCAAGATCGCGGATCTGATTCTACAGGATCCAGGTTCGTTTCTTAAGATGAACCTGGCAGAATTGGCTGAGCAGAGCGGTTCGAGCAGTGCGGCGGTGGTGCGGTTGTGGCAGTCGCTCAAATTTGATGGATTTCACGATTTGAAACTGCGGGTTGCAGGAGACTATCAGAAGGAACAGACGCAATCTCCCAAACTCTATGAGGAGATCGAACAGGGTTCGGATTTGGATACCATTGTCCACGCCGTGAAGGAACGATCGCTTCAGGGTATTCAGCACACGGCCAGTCTCGTGGACGTGGTTACGTTGGGCAACGCTGTCGCGATGTTGACCAAGGCCAAGCGGATCTGTCTGTTTGGCGTGGGAGCGTCCGGGTTCATCGCGGAAGACATGGCCACGAAGCTGCTGCGTATCGGATTGACGGCAATGTCTTTTCGAGATTACCATCAGAGCGTCATCTTTGCGACGCAGCTATGCGACACCGATGTCTTCCTTGGCGTATCGTATTCCGGGTATACGACGGATACTCTTGAAGTCGCTCAAATTGCCAAGGGGCGAGGGGCGACAGTGATTACTGTGACACAGTATAGAAAAAATCCGCTGCGGGAACTCGCGGATATTGCCCTGTACGTATCAGCGGACGAGTCAGTGATTCGCGCGGCGGCCATGACCTCGCGGTTAAACTCATTATTTGTCATGGATCTGTTGTTCACGGGCGTCGCCAGCCAGAAGTTTGATGAGAGCATTGACATTCTTAATGCGACGGGAGCCGCGGCAGCGAGACATCGCAAGAGCTAGCCGACGGTTTCCCGCCGCGTATCGGGCGGACCATGGATGGCAGCGATACGCCGACGATTGTAAGGGGGATTGGCATTGGATATCGAGATAAACCGTGAGGCGCTGTCAGCCGCTTCATTCTCGGAGGACAGGCTGCGCGCTGTTGGGGATCGTCTTTTGCGGGCGACGAACTCGAGAGAAGTTCCAGGCGCGGTCCTTGTTGTTGGTAGGGGAGATCTGACCGTGTGCACCGCTGTGGCCGGAAAGGAGATTGACCTTCCAGACTATCAACGGGAGATGACGGTGAACACGATTTTCGATCTTGCGTCATTGACGAAAGTGTGCGTCACCCTGCCTGCCGTTTTGTGGTTAATTGATCGCGGCGAGTTGCTGCTTTCCGATCGACTCGAGATGTATATGCCGGAATACGGCGACGGAGTCAAGCGCAAGGTGACCGTCAAGCACCTGCTGACACATTCGTCGGGGCTGCCTCCCGGCGATTTTTTGCCTGGTCTTCAGGATGTTGAGGCGCGTTGGCGTCGTGTGCCCCAGATTCCCCTTGCAAACGAACCTGGGCAGCGCGTGGTTTACAGCGATATCGGCTTCATGCTGTTGGGGCGGTTGGTGGAAACCGTGACTGGACAGACACTCGACGAGTTCGCAAGAACGCGAATCTTTCAGCCTCTCGGCATGACACACACATCGTTTCGACCTACTCGCGCTCTGGCAGATCCGGGAGAGGAGGCGTGGGGGCCAACACCCTACAGTCCACCTGGATTTGCCGCGACAGAGGTTGTCAAGGGTAACGGGCGCGCCGCTTACGCATTTGTGCATGATGAGAACGCCTATTCGCTGGGAGGCGTCTGTGGACATGCTGGGCTGTTCAGTTCGGCGCATGACGTGGCGCGGTATACTCGCATGTGGGTCGGCAGCGGTCCGCAGGTTTTGTCCCGCCGCGCGATGGAGACGGCGCTGCAATGCTCCACCGAAGGGCTCGACGGACGCCGCGGATTGGGATGGTGTCTGCGGGGAGACGCCTATGACCACATGGGAGATCTGTGGTCGACGTCCAGCTTTGGCCATACCGGATTTACGGGCACGTCGATCTCCATCGACCGAACGGAACAGGTCTGGATGGTGTTGCTCACTAACCGCGTTCATTATGGCCGTGAAGGAGATCCCCTGCGACTCAGGCGAGCGCTGCACAATGCGGTGATGCGCGCCCTCCTGTGAAACGTGTACGCAGAAGCTGAGATTTCATTCGTTGGCGGCACTGGGGAGGGTTCATGACGCATGACACATAGTATGGCAGGCAAAGCGGCGCGTGTGGCGGTCGCTGCGGCGGCGGTGGTATGGACCATCGGCGCGATGCGAGGACCATATGCTGCACACAGCGGTGCACAGGATGCCCACAGCAGTCGCGCGTCTGTTGGCGCCCGGGCCTCGTCAGCCAATCCGTCTTTTCTGGCCGGGGTTGTCGAAGGATTTTATGGACCCTCCTGGACTGTGCGTGACACACTTCATATGTTTCGCTTCATGCATAAGCATTATATGAACGCGTTTGTGTATGCGCCCAAGAACGATCCGTATGAAAGGGTGGACTGGCGTCTGCCCTACCCAGCGTCTGCCTGGCGCACAATGCAGGCATTGATTGACGGAGCGCGCAAGAACGATATTCAGTTTGTGTATTCGATCAGTCCCGGTCTGAGCATTACCTACAGTTCCCAGACCGATCGCGCGCTGCTGATTCATAAAATAGATCAATTGAGAGCTGCTGGAATCAATACGTTTATGTTGAGTTTCGACGACATTGCCGGAACGCTCAATCATGCGGATACTGTTCGATACGGAGGCAGCCTGGCGCGCGCCCAATCGTCGTTGGCAGACTACGTGTGGCGGACAGAGCTGTCGAAGGATCCGCAATTTCGTTTGCTGTTTGCGGAGACGATGTACTTTGGAACGCAGGACATTCCCTATTGGTCTGGACTAAAGCGGTACCTGTCGCCCGCGATTGAACCGATCTGGACGGGTCCATGGGTGCTCGCAAACACGATGACCGACGCCCAGGTTCGGGCGGTCGAGAGCTACATGGGGCATCGCATCGTGATTTGGGACAACTATCCAGTCAACGACTTCACTTATGCCGTAGCGCATAAACCTGAACTGTTTATGGGGCCGCTGCTTGGTCGCGGAGCGGGTATTCCCAAACTCGTCGCGGGGTACTTTCTTAACCCCATGCTTCAGGCGCGCGCGTCGGAGGCAGCGTTGTGGACGGCCGGCAGCTATCTTCATAACCCGGCGCACTATCAGCCCTATGTATCCTGGAATGACGCGCTGAAAACCATCGGGGGGCCGGTGTACGCTGAATTCCGGCTGTTTGCCGAGAATGAAAGTTCCCGCTACTATGACAATTTGCAGCCCGCACTGTTGCAAAAAACGGTGTCTGTCTTTTGGAAACAGGAACCCGTCACGCGCTCCTTGACTGATACGCCTCTTTATCGACAGTTTCGCGCCATGGCGGCTGTCAATGCGGCATTGGCGAAGCGCCTTCCCGACCATGCGCTGTACGAAGAAATCGCTCCTTTTGCTGCACTGTTGTCTTTTCAGGGCAAATTGGGCATGGCGGCGATTCTGGCAGCCCAGCAGGAGAAGCGCGGCGCCCTTTCGGCGTCGCAGGCGCGCCGCCTGAGAAGCGGCCTCAATGAACTGTACCGCAATCCCGATGTGATCTCGGGAACAGTGGTGGAGTCATTTGTTTCGCGAGTTCTCGCCCAAGCCCATCATTGACTGTACAGTGCGACGCCATGTTACACTAAGAAGAATATAATTTGGTGGAGGTGGGCAAAACGCTGTCACCGGAACACGTATCTTTAACAGGGGATATGTCGATTACAAACGGGGCGCATATTTTATATTGCTACAATAGCTCTTCTGACTACATAAACAACGCGGCATCCTACATTCAGACAGGAATCGAGCTCGGGCACCGCGTTATTTTCATTGAGGGCCATGAACGATACCGGTCGCTTGTCGATGTTCTCACCCATCGCCGTGTCTCAGTAGAAAATGTAATGTACGTCGCTAGTGAAGAGTTTTATATGACGCACGGGTCGTTTATTTTTGACCGTATCGTCCGCAACTTTACCGACCTCATCCAGCCGCTGCTTGACCAGAACGTGACATTTCGCGTATGGAGCCACCCAAAATGGAGGGATCAGGAGGATATCACCAGCAAGCTTGTCGAATATGAGAGCGCATGTCAGAGAGTGTTCAGTAACCTTGGAATCATTGGCGTTTGCGCTTTTGACGCCAACACCGTATCGGCGAGTCTTCAAAATGCGCTGCTGGAGCATCACGAATACTTTATGACTGACAGGAAACTGGTTAAGTCTTTGTTGTATAACTCTGACGACAGAGCGGTCATTCCGCCGTCGCTCTCGGCCATGGCGCAACTTCGGCACGAAATGGATCTATACAGACAGAAACTTGACTTTGTTCATGCCGTTTCGCATGAAGTGCGCAATCCCTTGACCGTTATCAAAGCATACGCAACGATTATACTGGAACGTACCCTCGACCCCGACACTATGCAGAAGATGAAATCCATCCGGGATTATGTGGACGTCATCGACCATGAAATTGCAAATATCATCAATACCGAACAAATGCTTGGCACCGATTCCTTTTGGCACATAGAAACCATAAACCCACTGACGTCAATCCGCAATGTCATCAGCATGATGGAGAAGAAGGCGTCAACGCAGAACATCAAATTGCAGTATACCGATCGATTGTTGGACAGTTTCGTGATTCAGGCCAATTCAGTGGGATTAGAGCTGATTGTATCCAATTTGATTAGCAATGCCATCAAATACAGCGCTGAGGGCGCCACTGTCGACGTCGATGTCTTTACCTTTGAGGGTAACCTGGTCATCCGGGTCGCGGATCATGGAATCGGCATGAGCGAAGGACAGATGTATCGGCTGTTCAGCAAATATGAGAAGATGAACTGGGATAAAGGCGGGCAGGGCATCGGTCTCTATGTGGTGAAGCACCTGATCGATCACTTTAGTGGGCGCATCGAGTTCTACAGCAAACTCGGCGTAGGCACCGAAGTGTTTGTGACGCTGTCACTCTCCCCGTGATTCCTGGTGGACAGGCATTGTTTCCGGAGATTGCACAGTAAGTCTGCACATCCTGGAGTGAACTGCAGATGGCCAGAAACCTCATGTTTGTCGGAACGGCGTCAAATGTCGGCAAGAGTGTGATCTGCACTGCCATGTGTCGGATTCTGCACAGAGACGGGTATCGCGTGGCGCCGTTCAAATCGCAAAATATGTCTCTCAACTCGGCCGTTACGCCGTCCGGACGCGAGATTGGCAGGGCGCAGGCTGTTCAGGCGGAGGCGTGCGGAATTCTGCCCAATGAGCACATGAACCCCGTGTTGTTAAAGCCGATGGGAGGCATGCGTTCGCAGATCATCCTGCAGGGACGCGTCTACGATACACGGTCGGCCCGGGATTATTTTCTCGACTGCAAGGAGGAGATCTGGGAAGCGGTGCTGGAGAGTCACAGATTTCTCGCCGAGCGGTACGATGTCATTGTGATCGAAGGCGCAGGCAGCCCCGTGGAAATGAACCTGAAATCGCAGGAGATCGTGAATATGCGCACCGCCGAAATGGCCAATGCATCCGTCATCCTTGTGGCCGACATCGATCGGGGCGGTGTCTTTGCTTCTGTTGTGGGAACGCTGCAACTTCTTGAGCCTCATGAACGCGCGCGGGTCAAGGGCGTCATTGTCAACAAATTTCGCGGTGATCCTGGTCTGTTTGAGGAGGGGCGAAGGCTGCTTGAGGAGTATGCGGGCGTTCCCGTACTCGGAGTCGTTCCCTTTATACAGGATCTTGGCATCGATGAAGAGGACTCCGTGGGTCTCCAATCCGATCGCTATCGCATATCCGGTCACTCATCTGCGGACCTGGATCTGTCGACAGACCGCCGTACGGACAGCCCGGCGGGCAGTCATGCGGGCAGTCATGCGGACAGCCCTGCGGACAGTCATGGGGGCAGCCCTGCGGACAGCCGCGCGGACTTCGGCTCCCTGCGCATCGCGATTGTGGACGTGCCGCACATCGCCAATTTCACGGATTTTGACCCCCTTTTTCTGGAGCCTTACGTGCAGGCTTACTTCTGCCGCAAACCGGAAGATATGCGGGGAGCCGATGCCGTGATTCTCCCCGGCACCAAGAGTTCCATGGGTGATTTGGAGTGGCTTTGGGCCACAGGGTGGGCAGCTGCGCTGCGCGAAGCTCAGGCGGACGGCGTGTGGCTGTTTGGCGTCTGCGGCGGGTATCAGATGCTGGGTTCGAGAGTCTGCGACCCTCATCATCAGGAATCGAACGTGGCCGAATACCCAGGACTGGGTCTGCTGGACAGCGTCACCACCCTGTTTCCTGAGAAGGTTACCGTGTTGGTGGAGGGCGAACTCAGCGGGAACTTCACGGGTGTCGCAGTGCAAGGATACGAGATTCATATGGGCCATACAATGCATGGCGCTGCACGGCGCCCGTTTGCGCAGACGCGCAGGCTGTCTGACCCAGGCAGACGGATGGAGGGGGCCGTCTCGACTGACGGTCGAACGATCGGCACGTATCTGCATGGGATCTTCCACAATGATGCATTTCGCACGGCATGGCTCAACAGGATTCGAAGTGCAAAGGGCATGCCTGATCAGGCAGTGTCCGTTCGGGCGCAGGAGACGCGAGATGCGGCCTACGATCGCCTGGAGACGGTCATCCGGGAGCATCTTGACCTGGATTATATCTACCGACAGTGCTTCTGAAAATAGCAGAACAACGGGGAGGAATCGCTATGCGGATCTACACCCGCGGCGGTGATCAGGGGAAGACGGGATTGATAGGCGGCGCGCGTCGCTACAAGGATGATGCGAGAGTGGAGGCATATGGAACGGTCGATGAGGCAGGCGCCTTCATCGGTCTTGCCGCCAGCCAGATTGATGCGGATCGGAACACAGACATCATGGATCTGCTCATTCAGGTGCAGCAGCGTTTATGGGATGTGGGCGCCGATCTGGCTGCCGCGAACCCTGAGAAGTACACATACAGAACGCCGGACGATGCGGCGGCGGAATTGGAGCCGCACATCGACCGTTATAAGGAAGAAGCGGACCAGATCAAAAAATTCGTACTGCGCGGCGGCGCGCAGCCGTCCGCCAGCTTGCACGTTGCATGTACGATCGTGCGCCGGGCAGAACGTCGTGTGGTCAGTCTGATGCAGCGAGAATTCATTCACCCGCCGACGCTTCAGTACCTCAACCGACTGTCCGATCTTCTGTTCGTGTTGGCCCGAACTGTCAATGCGAGATCCAACCAGAGTGATATTGTCTACCAGAACAGTACGGATGTGTTTCGACATTGACAACTGACGAGCGGGGGTGCGGTGCATCGGTCAGCCATCGAGAGGCGGTTTGCTATTTGCGGCTGAGGCGGCTGTACGCGTGTGGAGAAACTCAGAACGGGAGGACACTGCTCTATGACGGTGGCGTTTGTGTTCGGCGGCGCACGGAGCGGCAAGAGCGCGATCGGTGAGCGGTTGGCCGCCGCGACACTGCAAGGGCGCGCAGGCACAGTCCTCTACATAGCCACGGCTCAGGTCAGTGATGAGGAAATGGGGGTTCGCATCCGGAGGCACCAAGCGGATCGCCCGATCGATTGGCACACTGTTGAGGAACCCCTGCATGTGGCCGATCAAGTGAGGATGCACGCAGAGACTCCGGTGATCCTCATCGACTGCCTGTCCCTGCTCGTCAATAACTGGATGTTTCTGGAGTCCTGTGATGACGCAGGTTTCGAGCATCGAAAACAGGATTTGATCGCAGCTTTGCGGGGCTTTCCTGGCCTGGCCATCTGCGTAAGCAATGAAGTTGGTCAAGGCATCGTGCCCGCCGATGCGCTGACACGGCAGTACAGGGACTGGTTGGGTTGGCTCAATCAGGCGGTTGCCGCCATCGCCGACTCTGTGTATTGGGTTGCAGCAGGTATCCCTGTCGACCTGCGGGCGTTCGAGGCGCGCCTTTGAAAATCTGCAGTTCGGGGAAGGGGCCTAGCGAGTGGGAAGATCTTTGTATCGGCAGACGGTCCTAGCCATTCAGTTCGCCACAGTGGTTCCTACACCGCAACTGGCCGACGTCACAGAGGATGAAGTGCGTAGAAGCATGGCCTGGTTGCCAGTACTGGGGGCTGTGCTCGGCGCCCTTCTATGGCTGATGAACCTTGGCTTGAGAAGGGGTCTGGCGGCCTGGCCAGCCACGGTCGTCTCGTTGGCCTTTTATACAATCAGCACGGGGGCGTTGCACCTGGACGGACTGCTGGACACGGCGGACGCGGTGGGAAGTCGCGCAAGAGGGGAGCGGGCGCTTGCGATCATGAAGGATAGTCGTGTAGGCGCCATGGGCGTGGTGACAGGATGTCTGGTTCTCCTCGGAAAGGCCGCCGCCCTGTCTGCGCTGCTCCCCCAGTCGCCGGGACCGTTCATCGTGATTCCTGCTCTTTCGCGCATGGCCATGTTATGGGCCATGGGATGGGCGCCAGCGGCGCGATCGGCGGGTCTCGCAGGTCTGTTCGCTCGACGGATGCCTGTATCAGTCACCTGGATAGGAACGGTGTCTGCGTGCGGTCTCTCTGTTTGGCTGTTATCCTGGCGGGAGGCTTTGTTCGCGATCCTGGGCGTTTTTGCATTCGCCTGGGGTATGACCCGTTGGCTGTATCGGCGTTTCGGTGGACTGACGGGGGATTCGTATGGCGCGATCAATGAATTGATTGAATGGATAGGCTGGACGGCTTTAACGGTTCATGGCTGCTGAACCTCCCCATGGATGAATCCAGGGGGTTCTGAAAGCCTATACCGCTGCACTCTCGTCGGCTCTCGCGCTGGCTTTCGCCCTCGCTACAACATCCGACGCCTCATGCATGGGCAGGCCCTCTTGTTCGGACGACCCGCTCTGACTCGGACGTCCAAAGACGCCAAAGGAGGTTGGCTTTCGCCTTCCACTCGCAGGTTGGTTTGTGGTCGCCTGTTCCCAAGCCGCCCGCAGGAGCGGTTCCGCACCTGACCAAGACTCGTTCGCCTCGGTGACTTGGAGCAGGTTGTCTTTCACATGACGGGCCAGATAAGCACTGAACAGATCCCGTTGCATCCTTACACCGCAATCGCAACTGTGGACGCGCTCAGACAGCCGCTTCTTGTGTTTCTGGCCGCATAAGCACACTTGTGATAATGCCGTCGTGCGCGTGGAGAATTCATCGAGAGACCCGCCGGCGCTTTCAGCCTTGCGGGTTAAGATCGACAAAAACGTGCGCGGCGCACGAACGGAAATGGACTTGCCGTACAGCTTCTGAAATCCGCGATAGCTCAACTTCTCCGTATGGATATCGGTTCCGATCGCGATGATTCGATTCGCCATCTGCCCGTGCAGGGTCTTGCGATGCGCTGCCTCGCGCTGGAACAGGTCGGCCAGTTCCGCTTGTGTCTCCTGTTGTCGGCGACTCTTCCTGTTGGAACGCTTCCCTTTGATCGCGCGCCCCTGCTCATCGTAGCAGTCGGGGTTGTTGGCCCGCCGCTGCCGATCGAGTTTGCGCTGCAGACGCCGAATCCGCTTGTGATCCCGCGCCACCGATTCGCAAAACGGTTCCAGCGATGCTTTCGTTTCTCCAACCACCGCGATCGTCGAGGGTCCGATGTCCAACCCCACCGTCTCTGTACCAACTGTGTGCTCCGGTTTCCGGTAGGGAAGCCCTTCGCAGACCAGTTGCGCATAGTAGCGAGTCCGCATCCGTTCCTCCCGGCGCACGAGGCGAACGTACTTTACGCGCGAAGAGAGACCGTGCTGAATCACCGGATCTTTCTTCGCCGCCTTCACCATGGGCAGTTCAAGCCCGTTCCATAGCACCCGGTCGTCTCGCCAGCGGATGCAGGCAGCGTTCGTCTTCCCCTCCAGACTACGAAGGCCGCGTCGGCCCTTGAACCGCACATCTCTGGCTTTG
>JAJZEE010000065.1 GCA_021805735.1 Bacillota bacterium | reverse complement strand
GCCATACTGTTGCATTCGTCGTTCGGCGCATAGTGCAGTTCGTCATAGTCCAACTGCTCCATGGTCCGGTCTCCAAGACGCCTGGCCCCTTCAAACGCTTCACGCGCGCTCCGCAAATACTCCTCCGCCAAGCTCACGATTCACAGCCTCCTCACTCGTATCATGCCGACTGCGGCAAATATCCTCTGCTGCGCACGGACCACAGCGCCGCAACTATGGCCGCTCCGCAGGCGCGGTCTTCATCGACAGGCCAAGCCGCTGCTTTTGCACGTCCACCTGAAGCACGCGCACCGTTACGATGTCGCCGACTGACACCACATCCATCGGGTGCTTCACGAAGCGGTCGGACAGCTCGGAGACATGGACCAGGCCGTCGTGTTTGAGCCCGACGTCGACAAATGCGCCAAAGTCTACGACATTGCGAACAGTGCCGGTCAACATCGCGCCCACTTCCAGTTCCTCCAGCTTGAGGACGTTTGTGCGCAACACTGGCGCAGGCGCATTGTCCCGCACATCCCTTCCTGGACGTTCCAGCGCATCGAGAATATCGCGCAGAGTCGGCGCCCCGACTCCCGTCTCGGCGCTGAGCGTCTCCACGGAAACGGACCGTAATTGCCGTATCCACTCCTGGCGCTCCCGAGGATCCCTGATCACTGACTTGGCGCTCCCGGTGCGCTGCAACAGACTCACCACCGCCCCGTATGACTCCGGATGAATGGGGGTCGCATCAAGCGCCTCGTCCCCATCCGTGACACGCAGGAACCCCACGCACTGCTCGAGCGTCTTCGGGCCCAGGCGCGGCACATGCGCGAGGGCGCGGCGATTCCGGTAGCGCCCGTTTTTCTCCCGAAAGTCCACCATGTTTCTGGCGACGGTCCGATTCAGTCCAGCCACGTAAGACAGTAAGCTGGCTGACGCGGTATTGACATCCACGCCGACCCGATTTACAGCCGTTTCCACAACAGCGGCCAACGTCTCATCGAGTCTCTTTTGCGATACATCGTGTTGATATTGTCCCACGCCGACTGCTTTGGGATCGATCTTGACCAATTCCGCCAATGGATCCTGGATACGCCGCGCGATGGAAATGGCGCTGCGCTCCGCCACGTTCAACTCTGGGAACTCAACGCCTGCCAACGGGGACGCAGAGTACACGCTCGCTCCCGCCTCTGACACCATCGCGTATGGAACCGCCTTGCCAGTATCCTCCTGACACGCGCCCACACACTTCGCGATGAACGCCTCCGTCTCCCTGGACGCCGTTCCATTCCCAATCGCAATGAGTTCCACATCATACTGCCCCAGCAGTCGCAGGACTTCGCGCTGCGCCGCCTCCACCTTGCTTTGGGGCGGCGTGGGATAAATGACGCCCACCTCAAGCAATTTGCCAGTATCGTCGACAACCGCAAGTTTGCACCCCGTACGGTAAGCCGGATCCACGCCTAGCACCGTCTTGCCGCGAATCGGCGGTTGCATGAGCAGATTTGACAGGTTCTCGCCAAATATATGAATCGCGTGTTCTTCAGCCCGTTCCGTCAGGCTTGCCCTGATCTCCCGTTCAATGGCCGGGGCGAGAAGTCTCCTATACGCGTCAGTCGCCGCTTCTTCCAGAAACGCGCCGACAAATGAATCGAGATTGGTCCTGTTTTTGGCGACATCACCGGTCCAGACGCACCGTTCAGTCAAATATTGCACAAAGACGTCCTGCGAAGCGGAAATTGATACTCTGAGAAACCCTTCCCGTTCTCCGCGGTTCATGGCCAAAACCCGATGCGGCGGTATTTTCGCCACCCGTTCCGCATAATCGTAATAGGCTTCATACACACTCTCGGCGGCCGCCTGCACGGCGCTGCTGCGGACCACGCCGTCGCGCCAGGTCGCCATGCGGATCCAGCGCCGCGTGGGCGCGTCATCCGCCACCTCCTCGGCGATAATGTCCGCAGCCCCTTGCAAGGCGTCCTCTTCTGTTGTCACTCCACGGTCCTCCGACACGAACTGCGCGGCGAACGCCCATACCTGTACTTTGTCCAATCCGCGATTGCCAGCCTGCCGCAGCCAGAGCGCAAGCGGTTCAAGACCCCGCTCTTTGGCCATCGAGGCGCGGGTCCTCCGCTTGGGGCGATAGGGTCGATAGATGTCATCCACGTCCGTCAGTGTCCTGGCGGCCGCAATATCACCGATCAACCGCGCTGCGGCCGCCTCGTCGGCCATGACACCCTGCTCCGCAAGCAGACGCAGGACATCCTGCTTTCGTCCAAAGAGATTCCGGTCTGACTCATACTGACTCGCGATGCTGCGCAACTGATTCTCGTCCAGTTCGCCCGTCATTTCTTTCCGATACCGAGCGATAAAGGGGATGGTATTCCCTTCATCCAGCAAACGAATGGCCGCTCCCACCTGATTCGCTCTCAAATTGAACGCTGCGGCAATCTCACGGATATGATCAGGTGCAGGCAACTCGAACACACACACGACTCCTTTATGACTCCCTTGCCCCGCCTTTCCTATCATGGTCCATCCACGCGCGGATTCTAGTGAGGACGCTGCACGTCCTGAAACGGAATGGCGCGCGTGTGAACCGTATGATGCCATCTCTGATTGTGACGAGTGATCAGGGCGAAAAATATGATCGGCACCCAGGTAAGCATGAAGAGTGGAAATAACGGGAGACCCAGCAGCCCCCTCCAGTTAACCCTGTCTATCACCATCGCCAGCAGCATCTCAACCATGATGAAAGCATCGCCAGCGTACCAAATCCAGTTAGGCACTGCATTCATGACATTCATCAAGGGATCCGGTCTGCCAAACAGGCCAATCTGGATCATTATAAAGATGCTGGCCGCAAATACCAACAGAAAGCTCGCGGGTTGAAACAGGTACAGAGCCGCATCAATTTTGGCGAGACTTCGCTGCTTCGCCCCGTCGCGCAACAGCGACCATATATACTTCTCCGCACATGAAAAATGACCTCGCATCCAGCGAAGTCTCTGTCTTAACGATGCCACAAGGGTCACCGGTTTTTCATCGTATACCCGCGCGACGTGCGACCAAACGGGGTTGACCCCTGAAAGAACGCATTTCGCGCCAAATTCGGTGTCTTCTGCAATCGTGTTCCCATCCCATCCGATCTGCTGCAATAGCATCGACTCTATGCACAAACCCGTACCGCCCAACGCGCATGCCAAACCTAACCTGCGACGCGCCAATTGCCACATCCGATTGGTGTACCAGTAAGAAATGGCCATCGATATGCTGACCCATGAATCGTAAGGATTCTTGGTGTCCAGATACCCCTGTACCACACGATCGCCATTGCACAAATGATCATTCATTACCTGGAGAAAATTTGCACTGACAAGATTATCTGCGTCAAACATGACAATCGCGTCAAACTTCTCCGGATAATTGCCCAGGTTTTTCAACATCCAACGAATGGCGTGCCCTTTTCCCCGTTCTGTAAGCGACTGCCTCTCCAGCACCTTGACTCCACACGAACGCGAAAGCGCAGCGGTGTCGTCAACACAATTGTCGGCGATGACGAACACTTCGTAGAGTTCTCGTGGATAGTCGAGACTCTGCAGGTTGGCCAGCAAGGAGCCAATCACCTGTTGTTCGTTGTGGGCTGGAATCAGGATGGCAAATCGCCGCGCCGGCGCATGATATCGAGGACCTGATCGCCTCGCAAAGCCAAACAGGGACACGCCAAACTGGTACAGGCCAAATACTATGGCAACAACCTGCAACGCGATGGCTATAAATCCGATCAACATTTGAATGCTGCTCAAACGACTTCCCTCCGGTTTACAACATTACTTGACCATGTCATTCTTTTCAACAATAAGGACATGCAAACTACGGGATTCGTTCAATACCTGACCGACGGAAGATGTGTCCGAATCATGATTGAACCGAAGCCTGTGCAGGACCAGAATGGACATCTTCGACACATCACTGTCTGATTCCTGCTTACGGATCCTGAATTCAGCAAAGTCGGGCGTTATGGGCGTCCTGGTAAAGTTCCATGTCTTTCCTCCGCGTGACCATTCCTCCATAAGGAACTTCTCTCCAGCCGCCACGTCACTAGGGCGACCAAAATGCCTTCCAGGATCATCAGGACAACTCGCAGATCAATGATTTGCCGCATGACCGTAACGGCAACAAACGCCACGACCGTAGGGATAAGCGGTTCTCCGAAAGCGCTCCGCCAATCAACGGTCAGCCCATCCCGCACGAGAAACCACAACAGAGACAGGGCTGACAATGTCCATCCCAACGCATACACCCAGCACCCAAGAAGCGCATTATGCGCTATTGCCAAGGGCGCAAGGAGCAAGACTGGGCCGCCCGATACAATCATCGTCCAGAAGTTGGCTCGCGGACGGCCGATACCGCTGAGCAGGGTACCGCCAAGACGACTGATCGAGGACACCAGCACACCCAGCGCCGTCACGGACAAGAAGGCCACCGACTCCGGCGTCATATAGCGGGGGCCAAACAGTGAGAGCGTGATGAAATGAGGAAACAATAGAATCAGCAGTGTCAACGGGAAAAGGATGAAGTTGTTGTAGCGAAAGCACAATGTGGCTCGGGCGCTGGCCTCCTGGGGCAGATTGGCCACCTCTGAGAGAAACGGCAGGGCGACGATGTTGAAGGCCCACGTCACAATATTTAAAAAGCCGACGATTTTCATCGCGTTGTTCAGGTAGCCTGCGGCGACGACGGACGCGGCGCCCGTAACCACGACAAGAAACGACTGCTGAAACGATTTTGCAATATTGCCTGCCCAGATCGGAATCCCATATTTCAAAAGCGATTTGAGCGTCCGCGCGCGTATGCGCACAAAGAGAGGCGCGCAGTAGTCCCGATGGATCCATGCGAGCACGATCGCCACCGTCAAGAGATCGGTCGCGCACATGCCCGCGCTCACGTAGAGGGGAACGGAAGTTCGCCCCGGCGCGAGGACTGCGCCAACAATCATTCCGACGGTGGAGAAAAACGTAATGAGCACCATGAGCAGCGATTGAACGATAAACCGGCGCGCGCCGGAAAACAGCGCGACTCCCACGTTGATCGCCGAATTCATGATCAGCATGAGGGAACCCAGCGCAATGGCGCCCGCTATCGCGGGCGAATGATACAGGTTTCCGATCCAGGGAGCAAGCAAGGCCAACGCACCGGAGATCAGCACCGCCGCAGCGATGCTGGCAGTCAGAGACAGGCCGTAGGAAACCATGATTGCTTTGCGGCCATGTCGGGACACCACGTAGATGAGCGCTGTATTGAGCCCCAGATTGAGAAACAGGCCGCCCATCCCCAACACCTGCAGCATGATGCTCACTTGTCCAAAGAGCGTCGCGGTCGGCAAAATCCGCGCCAGCACTACGCTGCCGACGACCTGCAACAACTGATTGACGGCCAGTCCCGCGAACACAACGGCCGTGTTATGAATGAGATAGGAACGGACGCCTAGAGATGAAACCATATCATTCGCCTCAATTGTTTCCTCCTCCGCGTGAACGCAGAGGATTCCTTACTATCCTTTTACAGTTGCAAATGCCGCAATCAGACTACCGTTGGGACAGCTTCTTCTCCTCCTCATACAAGCGCTCGATAACAAATTGCTTCACAGCGTTGAGGGCGGTCAGAAGCGGCAGGCAATACATGTCAATCCGGGCCCTGTTGCACGATAGAAGTTTCGGATGGGTCCGTCAGTCCAGGGTTTCGCACTGCTCAGGCGCCAGGTGAGTTTGGTGTCACACGCCTGATCTCTCAAGCACCCACCGCTCTAACTCGCAGGACCATGCGCCAACATGGCTATCGGTCGCGCAACGCCTCAGCCAGTTGCGCGGCTGTCGCGTTTCCCCCAGTGATTGGCGCGATCACTTTCTTGCCCTTCAGCTGATCCCGCAGTTGCCAGGCGGCGGCGATGCTGGCAGCCCCCGCTTCTTCGGCCACGACATGCGCCGTTTCGGCCAGCAGTTTCACAGCATCGAGCATTTCGTCATCGTTCACGAGAACAATTTCATCCAGGTTTCGACGCAGCAAGCCAAGCGGATAGTCAAATGCCACGCGCGTCGCCAAACCTTCAGCCCTTGTCGCCGCAGTCTCTGTAGACTCCGAACGCCCCGAATAAAACGATTTGTATACGGCTGGCGCACCCTCCGCCTGCACACCGATGATGCGCATCTGCGGCCGCAAGGCGCGCCCGACGATGCCCGCGCCCGAAGCGCCTGATCCCGCGCCGATCGGAACGATCATCACATCGGCGTCTGGCACCGCCAGCATGGCTTCCAGATAGGCTGTGGCCACACCGGCCACCAGCAGCGGCTCGTTCGCCGAGTGCACATAGCGCATTCCCCGTTCCTCGGCGAAGCGCCCGCTAGCCTCGCGCGCTTCATCAAAATCAGCGCCGGTCAGTATGACCTGCGCGCCGAGCCGCTCCATGGACCGCACCTTCAGCGGATTGGCCCCCACGGGAGCGAAGATAACGGCCGGAACCCCCACAAGCCGCGCCGCATAGGCAACTGACTGGCCGTGGTTGCCCGTCGACGCGGCAGCCATTCCAGCTTCCGGCAAGACGCCGGCAGCGCGTTCCACGATGGCCAAGTTGACGCCTCCGCGCACTTTGAACGCTCCGACCGGTTGCATATTTTCACATTTGACAAATATCTCACACCCGAGTTCCGCGCCTAACGCGGGCGGCCGTAAAAGCGGTGTGGGCGGCAGATGAGGCGCAATCCGCGCATGCGCCTCAAGCACATCGCCGATGGTCGGCTCCCATAAGTTCTTACTCTGATCCACGATCTGTCTCCCTTCTGAAATGCCCAATGGTCAATATCACAGATGATGGCCGTGAGTCAGGGCGACGACCGCTTCAATCCCGATCCAGAGTCCCAGCAACAAGAGTACCATGCCGGCCAGTTTCTCAGTCCACTCGCCGAGATGGGGCCTGAGTGCTGCACCAAACGCAAGCCCGATCATGGTAAACAAAAATGACTGCAGAGCAATCAGAATGATTGTAAGCGCGATCGGCACGCCGACCAGCCCGATGGAAAAGCCTACTGCCAGTTCATCGAGACTGACACTGAGAGCGGTAAGAATGAGCGCCCATCCCTTGAGGCTGCGTGGCAGGCGAACCGCGCCATCACCGGTTCCGCGATGGGCGTTCGTCCTGCTGTCAGCGAAGACACCGTCAACGTGAACGTCGCTTCGGTCGTCACTCTCGTCACCGTACCGCTCTTCGCTGCGGTCGTCATCAAAGAATATCAGCCAGGCGGCAACACATAGGAGGGCAACCCCACCAAGAAGGGATGTCCATTGACCGATCAGGCGACCGGCCTCCTGTCCGATGAACAGTCCGACCATCGGCATCAACGCTTCCGCGCATACGAAAACCAGGGCAACTTTCCATTTGCCCCTGGTCCTCGCAAATCCGAGTGATACAGACATGAGCAATGTGTCGATACCCAGCGACAGGACAAGGGCGACCATCTTCAAAGTCGTAGCCATGACATTCCCCTTTTGCGATGAGCGCCCCCCCTGCCTACCGCAGAAAATCCTCGTTACATCGATTATACCCGACGATTCTCAAAAGCGATCAGCTTATTTTGGCGATCTTCACCGCCGTGCCGTAAGCGACGACTTCCTCCATCGACTGCGCGACTTCGCCGGAATCAAACCGCATCATCACGACGGCGTCTGCGCCCATGGCCTTTGCGTTTTCGATCAGTCGCTCAACCGCATGGGCCCGAGCCTCCTCGAGCATCTTGGTGTATTGCTTGATCTCCCCGCCTACAATCGACTTGAGTCCTGCTCCAATATTCCCAAACACCCCTCGGCTGCGCACCGTGATGCCAAAGACAAGTCCCAATGTCGAGGTGATTTCGTATTCTGGAATAGTCAGACTGGTCACTACTAACATGGACAATCCCTCCCTGTTTGCCATTCAAGGGTTCCTGGTACATGCACCCCTCTCTGATTATACGAAACTGCATCGGGCCAGGTTTCAGCCGCGGATCTACGCAAAGCTGCCCTCAAGTTCATCGACCAACGAGCCGACATACGCGACCGCCTTGCGAATTGGTTCCGGTTTCTCCATGTCCACCCCTGCCACCCGCATGAGTTCAAGCGGCGGCAACGTTCCGCCAGACTTGAGCGCCTGTAGCCAGCGATTCACAGCAGGCTGCCCCTCTTCGCGAATCATTTGCGCGACGGCAGTCGACGCGCTCAGACCGGCCGCGTAGGTGTATGGGTACAACCCGGCATAATAGTGCGGCTGACGCATCCATGTGAGGCGCGCGCCGTTGTCGATCTCCACGGCGTCGCCCCAAAACTTCGAGAGCACGTTCCCTTTTTGCTCGCACAGGACCGCTGCGGTGATCGGGTGACCCTGTTCTGCCAGCGCATAGACGCGCCGCTGCAGTTCGCCTTCCAGCAGATGGGTGACAAAATTGTGATAGTAGGTGCCCAGCGACTGCAGGATCACCCAGCGTCGCATGCGCGCGTCGTCCGTATGCGCCAGGATATGCTGCGCCAGCAACAGTTCATTGAGTGTGGACGGCGCCTCGATGAAATACATCGACGGCCAGGTGTTGAGCATCCTCTGATTGCGTCCCGCCAGTTCGCCGTGACCAGCGTGACCCAGTTCGTGCGCCAGCGTGAACGCCGAACGCATGTTGTCCGCCCAGGTCAGCAGGATATACGGATGCACCCCATACGTGTCAGAACAAAACGCCCCCGAAGACTTGCCGATATTGTCCGCCAGGTCGACCCAGCGCTCGGAAAATGCCCGCTTCAGAATGTCGCCGTACTCATCCCCCAGAACTGAAAGTGCTTCGCGAATCATCGGTTCCGCCTGTTTATAAGTGGTCTGTGGTACATAAGTCGCGTCCAGGGGAGCCTTCAGATCGCATACCAGCATCTTGTCCACGCCGAGAATCCGTTGGCGCAGTCGGGCCAGGCGACGCATGTGCGGCGCCAAATCGGTCTGAATGATATCCAGGACATTGTGATACATCTCTACTGTGACCTTCTGCGGATGCAGGAGCATGTGTGTCACCGATTCGTAGCCCCGTACACGCGCCGTGATCACCTGCCGCTTGATCTCCGTGGCGTATGTCGCCGCAAATGTATTTTGGTAGTGAGACAGCGTTTCGACGAACGAACCGTACGCCTGTCGGCGCAACTCATTGTCCGGCGACTGCTCGAAGTGATCTTCGTACAGAGCAAACGACACCGGGTGCTCGATCCCAGCCGAGTCTGTGACAGGGGCGAACGCCATATCGGACGTCTTGCTGCGCTCGTAAATCATGCCTGGCGCCTGCAAAACTTCGCCCAAGGCCGCCAGAACCGCTTCCGTCTCTGGCAACAGTTTGTGCGGCTTTGTATCAAGAATGTCGGTCAAATATTTGCGCAAACTGGCCAGGCGTTCATCCGTGCTCACATACCTCTCGACGATCCCGTCAGGCAACGCCACAATCTCCGACTCAATAAACGACAGTTCGGCCTCCATCTGCGCAAACATGGCGCCAACGCGATCCATGTTGCCCTGGTTGACGGGGTCGGACCCATCCCCCGAGATGAGTAGACTCGCATATGTATAGAGGCGCACCACTTTGATATACAGTGCCTCCATGGCGTCCAGGCAATCCGCCAAAACGTCGGCGCCATCTCCCAATCGCCCCGCATACTGAGTTACCCCAGGCAGCGCCGTCTCCACAGCAGCCAACTCCGTCTCCCATGCCTCCAGGGATGGAAACAGATCATCGAGGTTCCAGGTCAACGACTCTGGCGCCTGTGCGCGCGTCAATTGTCCAGCCATACATCAATCTCCCCTCTTTAGCAACCAAAATGAGACCAGTCACGTGACTCTACTATTACATATTACCAGACAATGTATGTGGTTGTATCAAAGATCGCGAACATTTGGTACTATTATTTCGGTATGAGAAACAAGTAGTGTCATTGGCGAATGGAAACGTGACACACGAGGGAGGAACCAAGGTGGCGGTCGTATTGGACCAGACGTGGGATTTGGACAGTATCTTCGCGGGCGGAAGCGACTCTGCGGCGCTGACGGAACATCTGGACGCCGTTGCGTCAGACATCGAGCAGTTGCGGCCCGACATCGAGGAAACGGCGGTGACTGCCGGAACGGACGCATGGACGGTGATTTTGGACCGCGTACAGGACATATCAGCGCGACTTCATGAAGCATCCGCATTTTGCGGTTGTTTGGTCAGCCAAAATGTCAAGGATGACAAGGCCAAGTTGTTGATTGGACGGACCAGCCAACTCGGAGCGGCTCTGTCTGCGGCCTACATAGCTCTTGACGCAAAGCTGTTGCAAATGCCTGAGGACAGGTGGCTGTCATTGCTTGACAATCCAGGCGCGCAGTCGATTCGCTTCAACCTGGAAGAACGTCGGACCCGCGCTAAAGACCGTCTTGATCCTGAGCGTGAGACGCTGATCGCGGATTTGAACGTTGACGGTTATCATGCGTGGGGTCGTATGTACCGCACTGTGGTCGCACGCATGACCCTGTCTCATGAGGATGGCGGCAAAATCGTTCCACTGTCGATGGGTCAGGCCGCCAATAAGTTGCTGGATCCTGACCGCGCGGTGCGCGCCGCTGTCTTTAAGAAATGGGAAGAAGCGTGGACCGATTCTGCGGAACTCTGCGCCAGCGCGCTGAACCATATCGCCGGCTATCGACTCGCCCTCTATAAGCACCGGAACTGGAACTCTGTGCTCCGCGAACCTGTCCAGTACAATCGTATGACAGAACGCACGCTGGAAGTCATGTGGGATGTGATCGAACGGCACAAAGCGCCGTTTGTCGCGTATCTGAAGCGCAAGGCCAACCTCTTTGGCATTGAGAATCTGAGTTGGCACGATGTCGCCGCGCCGCTTGTTTCGGGGTCTTCGACGTACAGCTATGAACAAGCGGCCGATTTCATCACCGAACAGTTTGGTCGTTTCAGTCCGGCCATGGCCGCATTTGCGCAAAAAGCCATTGTCAACCGTTGGGTGGAAGCGCAGGACCGCGCCGGCAAGGAGACCGGCGGGTTTTGCACCAGTTTCCCCGTCAGCAATCAGACCAGAATCTTCATGACGTTTTCCGGAACATTCGGAAATGTATCCACACTCGCTCACGAACTTGGCCACGCCTATCACCAGTCTGTCATGCGCGGCTTGCCTGTCATGGCCAAGGGTTACGCGATGAACGTGGCTGAAACCGCGTCCACGATGGCAGAACGGATTGTGACCGACGCAGCCGTCCGACATGCCGGCGACCCCGGAGAGCGGTTGGCGCTTCTGGAAGACAAAGTGCAGCAGGCCGCCACGATGTTTATGAACATCCATGCCCGCTTCCTGTTTGAGACCAGATTTTATGATCGGCGTCGCCAAGGGCTTGTAGGAACCGAAGAATTGTGCGACATGATGGTCCAAGCCCAAAAAGACGCTTTCCACGACGCCCTGGGTGAGTATCATCCGCACTTTTGGGCGTCCAAGCAGCATTTCTATGGAACTGGCGTACCGTTTTACAATTTCCCTTATACATTTGGCTATCTGTTTAGCAACGGCATCTACGCCAGGGCCGTGGAAGAGGGCCCGAAGTTTGCCGACAGGTATGTGGAACTGTTGCGCGACACGGGCCGCATGACAGTGGAAGATCTGGCGACAAAACATCTGGACGCCGACTTGACGCGAGCGGAATTCTGGGAGATCGCCACAATGCTCGCCGTCGAGGACGCCAACGAGTTTTTACGTTTGACCGAAACTGTGTAGATCATCACCACTAGTGTGTCGCAGATTCCTTCCAACGCGTCACATAGTATTCCAGAACCTGATGGAGTTCATGGCCTACGCGAGCATACGCGCGATCCTCCAGGTTAGCAAGCGATACTCGGATTGACCAAGTCGGTCCATGAAATCCACCGCCACTCAGCAGGACGATAGAAGAGTTCTGCGCTAACCGAAAGAGAATATCGACCGGCTCATAGTTCTCCTCCAGATAGGCTCGAAATGCGCCGCCATAATGATGATCCGCCCATTCGGCCAAGTCGAATTCCGTATAATAGGCCGCGTCCAGCGGAAGATCGGGAGGCGGCAATTCCAGCCCATCGTACAACAGTTTCATGCGGCGATGACAGATCTCCCGCGTCAACTGTTTGTAGCGGTTCTCTTTGTCGAGCAGGGAAAATACTGCAAACAGCGCCATCTGGACTTGTTGCGGCGTTGACAGGCCAGCGGTGTGATTCAGGGCGACCTGACGACTGTCCGCCACCATGCGGTCGATAAACCGCAACTGCGCAGGATGTTGCGACAGCGATCCGTACCGCTGATTCAGACGCTCCACTCTCTCGTTTGGCAACTGTTGCAGCAAATGATCGAACACATTGTCGTCATGGACCGCCACGACACCCAATCGCCAACCCGTTACGCCAAAGTATTTTGAAAATGAGTACACACCGATCGTGTTATACGGCAAATCAGCCATCAGTGAACGGTAATCGTCCACGAATGTTCCGTATACGTCATCCGAGATGATCATCAAGTGGGGATTGCGATGTTTCACGATGTGCGCCAACTGCTGAACGGATTCCGGTTGCATGGCCACGGAGGGAGGATTGCTGGGGTTTACGAGAAACAGGGCTTTAATGGCCGGATCGCTCAACTTGTCGATCTCCGACTCGGGATACTGCCAGGTATGATTCCCTTCCTCCGTCAATCCTGCGGCCCTGATCTCCACGACATTAAAATCGTAGCGCGCCAGATGGGGAATCTCCACATATGGCGGAAAGATCGGCACCATAACGGCAATTTTATCCCCGGGCACGAGCAGACCATTCTCCATCAACGTGTCAAAGATGTAGCACATGGCAGCCGTCGCGCCTTCCACGGCAAACAGGTCAAACGTTCCGCAATCCGAGTCAGGGCCGCACATTTCCCGCATGAGATAGTCGTGTACAACCTGTTCCACATGAACAAGCATGCGATCCGGTTCTGGATAGTTGTCCCCGATGACGCCGTCTACGAGTTCGTAAACCCACGCGTCAGCGTCGAATCCCTTGATCGCGATCCCGTAATCGACGATGTTCCTGAGCAGTTCCACGCCCTGCGCGCGTTCACGCTCCTGTAGATAGGCGGCGAAACGCCCTGCGATCCCCTTTTGCTCCGGTTTCCCCGCAAGATCGTGCTCGTTCCAGACGCGACGGCTCTCCTCTACGGCAAACTGTCCCAGCGCAAAGAAGGATTCACGCGGTGTCGCGGCGATCCAGTTCGGGTTGCCCCGACCTGCGTCAAGCATGACGCGCGCGGTCTTCTTTTCCTCCTCCTTCGCCAGACTGATAAGCTTGTTTTTGAACTCAAAGGGGCTGATCTTCTCGTAGGCGCGCTCCATCATACGAAACTCATGATCGTCAAGGTCCAAACACATAACGCCCCCTTCCGCTTTCGCATGACAATGTTTCCCATTGATCGCATAAAAAATTCATAAGAATGGACGGCCCTATCCTGAAAATAATGATGGCCCCTGCTGGTCGGAGTAATATATTGCACCCCTGCTCAGACAACGCTGTCGCTAAACTCGCGACGGGCGCAATATATGACTCCTCCCCGAGCGGGCCTTGTATTCGCGAAAAACCTTTCGGCGCCTTTTTCATTCCCTGATGGTGGTACGAAGCAGTGAGATTTTGCTTCGCAAAACTCAGACATGAAAGTCTATCCCTCTTTGGCATAATGAATTCGTAATCGTTGCATGGATGGTGCAATGGTGCTGGATGGTTTCTTGCTTTCTTGTAAAATCGACTGTTTTCAACGCGCCCCTACTGTATAATAGTCAGGTGCTCATCGTTAAAACACAATACGCCCCCAAGACAGGAGATACCTCATATGAACGTAGTGGACGCCATTTCGACTCGTCGCAACATCAAACAGTTTAAACCTGATCCCATTGACCACGATAGCCTCCTGTCCTGGCTGCAGGCAGCTTCCCATGCGCCGAATCATCGCATGTCGGAGCCGTGGGAAGTTCTGGTAGTAGGTCCGCAAACCCGGATGAAGCTAAACCATAAGACCAACTTCGGAGACGCTCCCGTGGTGCTCACAGTTCTGTCCTCCCCAGGGAAAACACCCTTGGAACGTGACGAAAATGTGATGGCCGTGTCCAGTTTTATCGAGAATTTCCTGCTGGCCGCTCATGAAGCCGGCGTGGGTACAGGTATATCGTCCTTCGGCGTCTCGCCGCAAATCCGCGACATTCTCGAAGTTCCGGAAGGATACGATGTGGTGGCCATGATCCCCGTTGGCTATCCGGCAAGCGTTCCTGCCGTCAAACCGCGCACCCCGATCGCCGCAAAAATCAGGTATCTGTCATGAGTGGTTGGAACCCACTGCATCGCTCGACTCCTTTGGCCCCAACGAAATCGCCATAGCGCATGGGATCGCGCCAGTACGAGAGGGGAACGGCCCCGCTGCGCACACTCTTACGCGAACTGCCAACACGACAGGCTGAGCGTGCCGTATTGATACGTCTGATGCAAACACTCCGCTTTGCGACGATCATCGCCAGCGCCCATGGCGATCAGCAGCGGAATGAAGTGTTCATTGCGCGGTACGGCCCGCTTGGCATGCGGCGCCAGTTCTTCATAAGCGAACAACTCTTCCAGGTTCCATGACAGCAAGCGTTCGCCGACCCAGGCGTCAAACTCGGCCGTCCATGATTCAACCGACCCGGCATCCCAGTCCAAGGCGCGCAAATTGTGCACCGTGGCGCCGCTTCCGATGATCAGATATCCAACTGACTTCAGGACAGCCAGCGCGCGCCCTATTTGATATTGATCAGCATTGGACAAATGAGGATTCACCGACATCTGGATGACAGGGATACTGGCGTCCGGATAGAGCATGCTCATCACAACCCATGTTCCGTGATCCAAGGCGCGCGCATCGTCCATCTCGGCGCGAATGCCGCTTTCGCGCAGCAAATCCCTGATGACTATCGCGCCGTCCGGATCGCCGCTCGCAGGGTAGGTGATTTGATACAGTTCCTCGGGCCAGCCATAAAAGTCGTGCATGGTTGCGGGCCGCAGCCCGGATCCCACCTGTTGCTCAGTCGCCTCCCAGTGGGCTGTGAACAGCACCACCGCGCGCGGCCGTCCAAGTTCCATCGGCAACACATCGCGCAGGAAGCGCGCATACTCACTCTGCTCCAACACCAAGGAAGGTGCGCCATGTGTGATAAATAGTGATGGCATCATCGACGTTCCCCTGCCTCTCTCACCTGGATTTCATACCAACGAATCAGATCTGCCCTTGTTTCCTTTGCAGCAAGGTGGCCGTGCACCCTGTTCATCATACCCTATACCCATGTGTCATTCCTCGTTTGGGATCAAATAGACTATAATGTTTTGCATTACGATACTTGTGATAGGATCAGGCCGCGAAATTGTCAGCATCTATTTTAAAATAAAAGACCATGTATTCTAGAGCGAATACATAGTCGAGCCAAGAAAGATCTATTCTGTTCGCGACAGACTTTCATGTACGACTCAGATCTCTGCCCGAAACGTTTTGCCGAGTTCGGCGCCCAATCCAAAATAGTGCCGAAAATTATAGATCAGCGGACTCCAGCGGAGCGGATCAATGTGACTCTCGCTGATCAGGATGCCTGCGTGCGCGTGCACAACAATCGCTTCCACTTCGATGATTCCAAACCGAACCGGATCACCGGTCATTCGCAGATCGACAACCCGCGCCTCGATCTGAATCGGACATTCGGCAATGCGCGCCGGCGTGACCTGTTGGGCCGCAATTGCAGTGAGGCCGGCGGCCTGAAACTTGTTCTTCTCAAACCGGAACTGCTGCGCCTTCAGTGCTGGCACAGGACTGGTTCCCGTCAGCGGCGCGAGCGCCTCCACCTGTTCCCACAGCGACGGATCCGGCAGATTGATCACGCACTCACCGTGACGCCGCAGATTCTCCAGACCTTTTCCGCCTTCACCAAGACCAAGAATGATCTGGTTGCCCAGAGCCCAGGCCGACGACATCGGCGTGATGTTCGACGCGCCGTCTTCATTCAGTGTTGTCAGAAGAACCACCGGGGTGCCGTAATAGAGGACTTTTGGTGTTACAGTTCTCGTTGGCGGCAGACATTGGTCAGATTTCATCATCGCTTCACTCCTCGTCAAATGTGTCCATGCATGCTTGAATGGATGGATGCATGCATGGCATGGTCTGATTGTAAACGAGCAACCATTCGGTTATCATCGAAGTATGATTGTCGACGACATTCTCATTGTCGACGCGACAGGGGAGAAAACTGTGGGCGCCAATCCTGACATTTCTGACGTGGCGGCACTCATTGCCGATCCATCGCGCGCCTCTATGCTCATGGTGTTGCTGGGCGGACAAACGCTCTTGGCCAGTGAACTCGCGCGCATCGCAGGCATCACACCCCAGACCGCCAGCTCCCATTTGGCGAAAATGGTAGACAGACACCTGCTCACTGTAGAGTCGCGAGGTCGCCATCGCTATTTCCGCCTGGCGTCCCCCGAGGTGGCTCATGCGCTGGAGTCGCTTACCACCATTGCCGCGCCGCTGAAGGTGCGCTCCCTGCGACAGTCCGATCAGGCAAAGGCATTGCGTTTCGCCAGGAGCTGCTACGATCATTTGGCGGGTGAGGTGGGTGTTGCCGTCACCACGAAGCTGATGAAGCGGCAGTGGCTGATACTTGAGGAGGGGAATTTCACGATCACGGATGTCGGCATCTCCGGATTCGCGGATCTGGGTGTCAATATGCTCGATCTGTCGTCACGTCGCCGCGCCGTCGCTCGCCCATGCCTGGACTGGAGTGAGCGACGACATCATGTGGCGGGTTCGCTGGGGGCGGCGTTGGCCACCCGCTTCTTTGATCTCGAATGGATTCGCCGCACGCCATCCACTCGCGCAGTGACCATCACAGCAAAGGGTTCCGCTGGACTGCGCCAATACTTTGGCATTCAGGTCGAGGACTTACGGGCGGACACGCCGTAACGTCGTGGCTTAAAGGTGGCGAGCGCGTGAACCCACTGGACTGGCACCACGCTGATGCGATACGATGGTTCCATGGAGGTGCTGTACGTCGTGAACGATTTCTATTTGCAACGACAACGGATCGCCAATCTGGCGAATTGGAATGAGCGGGTGAACATCCACAAAGAGTCCCCTTCGTATGGTACTGACAGGGTGCGGTTTGGGGCCTCCACTCTTCTGCCAGTCGAAATTGCGGAACTCGGGAGTGTCAGCGGCAAATCACTGCTGCACCTGCAATGTCATTTTGGCTTAGACTCGCTCTCCTTGGCTCGGGCTGGCGCGCGCGTCACAGGCGTTGACTTTTCTGATGAGGCGATCCGGTTGGCGAAGCAATTGAATCAAGAGCTGGGATTGGACGTCAGCTTCGTCTGTTCGGATGTCTACCGCGTGCGCGAAGTAGTCAACCACGAATACGATGTAGTGTTCACTTCATATGGAGTCTTGTGCTGGTTGCCTGACCTCATGGAGTGGGCAAAGGTGATTTATGACTGTCTGCGACCAGGAGGCATGTTCTACATCGTCGAGGGGCACCCGGTGGGTTCTCTGTTTGAGCCTGGGAAAGACGGTCAGTTGGAACGACGATATCCGTACTTCACAGAAGGAACCCCCATCTTGTGTGAATCCGAAACATCGTACACAGGCGACGCACAAACCCTAAAGAACACGACCACCTTCCAGTGGGATCACGCGATGAGCGAGATCGTAGGCGCGTTGCTTGAGGCTGGACTCCATTTGGAACACTTGCATGAATTCCCTTATAGCGCTTACTGTAACTACCCAGGGCTAATGGTGCAGCGGAACGATGGGTATTGGGAACTCAAGGAACCTCCCAATCTGCCGCTGCTATTCTCGCTGAAAGCCATAAAACCAGTCCGATTCTAACATTCAGGCCAGAATCAATAAGCGCGAAGCACATGGAGCAAGTATTCGCGTCGATTCAGCGGATTGTGATCTGTTCGTGTTCGTGTCGGTGCATTGGCATGGATTTTGGCGAATCCACAGGGCTCGACCACCATCACGCCCTCACCTTGGGCAAAACGATGCAAACTTGACCTGAATCGTTCTGCGGCCGCCACGGGAAGCGTACCTTTAATGATACAATTGCCTTTGCGCAAAGCCGATTCATTGACAATCGCGCTGATTCCGGACAGGTGAAACATGGCTTTGCTCAACGCGTCGGCAGGTACGGTCAATTCGAACTGATGAATGGGCTCATACACATCGGCGCCCGCTTGGGCCAGCGCATCCATCAGCACAAGAGGAACGAGCTTTCGGAAATCGCCTGCCGTCGTCACCGGGCTCGAATAGCCAGCGTGCGTAAGTGCCACGGCAATATCTGTGACCTCCCATCCGTATAACCCTTGTTTCAGGGTTTCATGGACAGTCTCCTTGATTGCTTTGTGAAAGGACAAAGGCAGCGACCCAAGCTCAACCTCCAATCGATACCGCACTCCGCTCCCTGGCAGTCCGGACTCGACATGAAATCCAACGGTCGCATAAAATGGATTGTCCGCTGCTCCCATGACGTCCAGCGCGCGTCCGATGCCTCGCGGTTTTTCCATGCAGACGACTGTCGACTCTGAAAACCGGACATCAACGCCGTAGTGTTCCTTCAAAGTGAACTCAATGACTTCTTTTTGCACCTCGCCGAAAATGCGCACATAAATCTCTTGGTGAAGATCGTCTTTCATCACTTCGATCAACGGATCCTCATCCGCCAGATCGAGAAGCGCTTGATACAACTGACGCGTCTTGCTCTTATCCGTTGCTTCAACTCGGGTTTCCATTTGAGGCGCCGCAAAGTGGACCTGCTTCATCTGGCGAGACCGCTCGCCGACGACGTCTCCAATCCGGGCTTTCTTCCATCCCCACACCTTCCCGAAATCACCTGGCTGTATCTCGTCGGCAATCACAGACTTGCCACTGATAAACGCGTGAAGTTTTTTCGCCTTGCAAGTGAATGATTCGAACGCATCCTTTTTGTTGTCGCGTTGTACACTAACCTGCTCTCTCACGCGCAAAGTGCCTGAAAATAGTCTGACATAGACGATTCTTTCGCCTGAAGATTCCTTTTCAATCTTAAATACGACGCCGGACAAAGCGGTCCGTTCTGAAGGTGGATTCACCGGAAACCATTCCGTTACGCCTGAAAGCAATTCTGAAACACCCACTCCGGTTACTGCCGATCCGAAATAAACCGGATGCAAACTCGCTTTCCATGCCTGATTTATCAACACCGCCCTAACTTGATCTTCGGTTACATTTTCTCCGCTCGCATAGGACTCCAATAATTCTTCGTGGCCCGTCGCCGCGGCAAGTTCGATACATTGCTCCAAAAAAGAGGCGTCTGTAGCCCAATCAAACCGATTTTCAACCACACATGCCTGCTTCGAGCCCACCTGTTCAACTTGATACAGAGGAATTACGTTCGGAGTGAGCTTTTCCTGAATGCTCCTAATGAGGGAATCGAACCGAGCACCTGTTCGATCGATCTTGTTCACAAACAATATCGTCGGAATGGCCAGTTTCTTCAACACTGACATCAGGACTTTGGTTTGCGCCTGAACGCCTTCCACTGCGGAAATAACCAAAATAACACCATCCAGCACTGACAGGGAGCGCTCTACTTCGGCGATAAAATCCGCATGCCCGGGCGTGTCAATCAAATTGAGTTTTATCCCGTTTACGTAAAAAGAAACGACGGACGCCTTAATCGTGATGCCCCTCTGTTTCTCCAACTCCATCGAATCTGTCTGAGTATTTCCCTGATCCACGCGTCCAACCTTGTCAATGACGTGAGCGTCAAACAAAATGCGTTCAGTCAGACTTGTCTTTCCTGCGTCCACGTGCGCGACGATCCCTATATTGATAATTTTCACTCCATAAAGTCCTCATTTCCCTGATCATATGATTCTCCCCTTGAATGTAGGTAAATTGCCGCATTCCCATCACGCTCCTGTACTGTTTTATAAATCCGTTATATCCCATCCAGTTTTTCATTGCAACAGCAAACATTGCCCTTCGACGTCCTCATGGTATGATCAACATGACTGGACTGCACAGGCCCTCGGATCGACGCGGGCGAATCGGGAAACATCATCGGCAACAGCGAAGGAGAACGTTCATGGAGACCACGCGCGGCGTCACTGCCGCCAATGAACCGGTTGGAAGGGGTCGGCGGTCAGGCAGAAAGAGGGCAGAACGTCCGACTCTCAGCGAAACGGACCTGTATGCGCCTGTCCGGGAACTCTTTGCGCGTCAAGGTTTCAACGTGCGCGGGGAAGTGGTCGGATGCGACCTGGCAGCGGTGCGCGACGGTGAGTTGGTGGTGGTGGAATTGAAGACCGCGTTCAACACGGCGCTGCTCATCCAGGCCACGGACCGCCAGCGTGCCGCAGACGCCGTGTATGTCGCCTTGCCCCGGCCCGAAGGCTCACTTCGATCGGCGCGCTGGAAGGGCATCCTGCACCTGTTGAGGCGACTCGAGTTGGGCCTGATTTTCGTCAGCGCGGCGAAAACGCGCGCACCATCGCCCGCTCACGCCGAGGTAATCCTGGAGCCCGGCTCCCCCACGGCGCGCAGGCATGCACGCAGGCATTCGCGCAAGCGAAACAGCATTTTGCTCGAGACAGCCAGCCGCTCTGCCGACTATAACGTCGGCGGCAGTGTTCGTACTCCGCTCGTAACCGCCTATCGTGAGCAGGCGCTCCACATCGCCTGCTGCCTTGCGCTGCGCGGTGATCTCAGCCCCCGCGCGGCGAGGACGCTCGGAACGAGCGACAGGACCCCAGCCATTTTGTCGCGTAACGTGTACGGATGGTTTGAACGAATAGCGCGCGGCGTCTACCGATTAACACCAGAGGGACATAGTGCCATAGCGACATTTGCGCAGGTGACGGCGCCCTATCTCACAGAACTCGCGGATATGAGTGGTCATCAAGGGGGCGTGGCAGAATAACATATTCCAACTGAGCCCCACTGATGCCGATCAGAACGACCGCTTGATGGGATCGCGAACGCAATTCTGCCACCGTCGCTACTTTGGCTTCTCCTGCAGTTGTTCCCCCGCGTCAACCTCCTGAAAGCGCGACTCTATCTGGGTTCCCGGCTTCGGTTTCCTATTTGACCAGTTCACTCGACGAAACGAAATGTTTGCGCCCCAGAACAGATACACGAAGAACCCCACAATCAGCGCGACAATCAATGCGAGGCCAAGCGGGGTGTCGCTGATCAGCATTCTTGCGATGATGGTACCGATCCCGGTGGAAACCGCAAGCCCTATGGAATCCTTCCATTTATACCCTGACTTTCGCACGACGCTGTCCCCCTCTGGATCTCACGACACCAACCAGATCACGCTCGCTACCCGTGTCCGCCAGCCGCCCCATGGTTATTTGACCGCATTGCCCACCGCGGCAAGAATCTTCCCGACAAATGCGGGATTGCCCCAGAGGATATAACGACCCTTGTTCTCGCCACCGTCGAACATATATTGATATTTTGCCTGACCCCGCTCCCGGTCATCGGCATTCATGTGCCGAATAAAGATTTCCGATACGCGCAGAGCCTCTTCCGGCGATTCCAGATAGCAGTCCATGATGGTACAGACCTGCAGTCTACCGCTTATCTCACTGTCCGTGCCGTTGAGAAATGCGGCGATATCCGCCATAACTTCGTTCTTT
>JAJZEE010000064.1 GCA_021805735.1 Bacillota bacterium | reverse complement strand
ATCTTGATACTGGTGACAGAATATCCGATGATCGGGGCCAACGAGCCCAAGCGCTACATGAATCTGATGGTTGACTTTGCTTTCAAGCGTTTGTTCGGTCAGCCACAAGGCGCTGATCTTCTCGTCGCCTTTCTCAATGCGGTCTTAAAGCGCGAAGGGGCGGATCGCATTGTCCAAGTGGAGTTTCATAACACTGAGTTTCCATCGAAAGATGCGCACGATAAAACGGTGCGACTGGACGTTCTGGCTCGTACGAACACGGATGAGTGGATCGATGTGGAGGTTCAAGTGGCACCGCAAAAATCACTGGCCAAACGCAGTCTCCTATACTGGGCGCGCGTGTACGACGGGCAGACCGAACGCGGCAAGGACTACGGCATTCTGCGGCCGACCATTGTCATTCAGATTCTCGACTTTGTGTTCGTGCACTCGACAGAACGCTTCCATACATCGTATCATGTAACTGAAGATCACGATGGATTCCGTTTATCGAACGAGTTGGAATTGCACCTTATTGAGATGCCCAAGTTCCGACGCACGGTGGGCGACATCCGCGCAGCTTTGCACGAACCGTTGCAAAAATGGCTCCTATTCCTAGACGCGGATCAAGACCCCGCCATTCGGGAAGAACTGGAGGTGTTGGCGATGTCCGATCCAACGATGGATAAGGCATTCAACCTGTGGGAAGCGGTGAGTAAGGACCCCGAAAACTGGGCAGCTTATATCAACCGTGACATGGCCCTCCGCGACTTGAATCAGATGAAGAGAGAAGCGCGTGAAGAAGGGCTGGAGGAAGGCAAGCTGGAAGGCAAGCTGGAAGGCAAGCTGGAAACGGCTAGGGCCATGTTAGAGGATGGCCTTGATGTAGTGAGGGTTTCTCGACTGACAGGCATTGCGGTTGAAGAATTGGAGCGCCTGAAAGAAGAGCATCACTGACGATCACCGAACAATTCTGGCGCAGCCTGAAATACGAGAATGTCTATCTGCACTCACAGGCTATGGTGGCGCACAAACGGCATCGCGCTCCATCGTGTTACGCTGTCCAAGTGTTTCGCCTGAACGCACGAATACTCAGACTTGAATCTGAATCCGCCATCCCGTTTCTTCCTTGCGAACCCGCTCTCGACACAGTGAGGGCGGGTTGTTCATTTGTCACTCGCGCAGATGCATTAGAATGGAAACGGGAACTCCATGCGCACAAGGGGGCGGTTTTGGAATATGAATGTGAATTTCGAGTTTAGAGGTCAAAGGATCGTCCATAAGGTGGTGGATTCCGAACGTTTGGACCAACCGGTGGTGGTCGTCTTCTATGTGGACTTTCGCAGTTGAGCACGGTGGTCAACTGGTGGATTACGCCGATTCGGCAGGAATGAATTCAGTTTGCTAGGGGGAAAAGTGCGTGGCGAAAAAGAGAGACGGGACAGGAAGGAAATGGGCAGATCGGGTTGTCGAACAGATAGGACTCGATCCAATCGCCTGGGTGGATGAAAAGGGTGTTTTGAGTCTCAAGATCCTGAGTGCAGTAATTCCCGAGGCATCAGCGAAAGAGGTTGAGCAGGCGGCGAATTCCCTGCGGGCGCGGTTTCCTGCGTATAAGGCTGCTCTTCCCAAACGACACTCGGATGAAGTAGAGAGGCAACCTGACCTACGGTTCCGATTACTGAATGCACCCGAAACGCGACAGGCGGCGGAGTGGATCGTTGACGTCTTTGAAAGAGAAGGCGTCCTCGAAAAACTGATAACGTCCGCAGCGGACGAGTTGTTGGGCGAAATCATAGATGCGGTAGTCTCCGATACCCGATCCGAGACACGCGAAATTCACACGCAATGGGACCTTTCGACGGAAGGTGTCGACACGGGAGAGCCGTATGATTTGTCGGTTTTCAACACGGTCGAGGATTTTTTGCAGGAGGTTTTACCGGGGACGGAACCCACTTTTCTGAGTGGGCATGGGTTAGCAGCGCCCACTCGTAGAAGAGAAATCGATCGGCGGGCATTCGAATGGCTGGTTGAGGGCATGGAACGAGAAGTACAGCGTTGTATGAATCGGGCGCCGAGGCCGCTGGATCACCATCTGCAAGCGCTTGAGAAAGCGGAACTGCTTTCGGAATTTGTAGCGAATGAAGTGTACGAAATCGTCGTTGATCGTGGCCTAGGCGATGAGATCAAGTTGTTGCACAAAGTGGAAACCACGTCGTTTCGTGAGGCTCTGATAGAGTTTTCTCCGGAATCTAGGATACGTTTGGAACGAGATATTGCGGTCGCGATAGCCAAGGAACGAAGGACGAAAGAAGTGGCCAATCGAGCGCTTCCTGTAATCACGCTTCTGCGTGCCCGTTTCACACTGGACCACCATAAAATCAGCAACCTGGAAGTCGCCGAGACCCTGTTTGGCGAGCTCGTTACACGGGCCACTGAAGAACAGGAACTCGAAATCGTACAACACATTCTAACGGAGAGCCAGCTCTCTCGTCTCTGGTTCACCCACAGCCCTGGGCGGTGGTTCTTTCAGGAGGGAAGGAAATGGCTTTCCCTGATTGGAGATACCCCAAGGTTCGAGTCGCCATTGGTTCGTCTTTTTCGCGCGCTGGATCAAGCAAGAAAAGACGAAAATCGGAGCTATCTGGTAACCCTATCGGTGGAGCGGTCGTTTCCAATTGCTTCATTTGGGACGGACAACTGGCCGTATTTCCTGGCCTATGCTTTGTCGAGTGCGATAAAGCAACCCGTCGGTGTGATCATCCGGAGGTTCGAGTTCCTGCGTGATCCGAAAAATGGTCTGCCATGGAAAAGCATCGCCGGACTGTGGATCAACAACGAACAGATTATCCCGCTCGATCAACACGAAGTACGTCAAGCCCACACGATTCACCACGAAACAGGAGAGCCTATCGAAGCGGAAGCGCTGGTCCGCTATCTGGAAGCGCCGGAGATGGTGCCAAGACTGTTTCGAAAAGGGAAATAGAGGGGGCGAGAGTGATGAGAAAATCTATCGAGGCGTTGTTTTTTTGAAGAGGGGCTGATCGGCAAACTAGTTAACATAATATATATTATCGGACGTAAAAACTTTGCGTCTCTAGATAACTCACTTTCCTGAATGTCGACCATGGCCTCTTCGTGTCTGATCATTATTCGATTAGGAATTGCTGCAAGTCGCTTTCACTATATGAGAGGTTATGCTCACTGACAATTGCTGATCTCTCGACAACAACTAAAGCGGCTCCACTACCCGTTTTCCCGGTTAAATTCTGCTACACCAACCCGGTTTGCCGCTTCACGTAATCTGCGATCCACAGTCGCCAGGGGTGTGCCTATCCGAATAGCAAGATCCAGATACGCAGCATCGTACACGGTTAGATCCAGCGAATTCGCCTGTGCGGAAATGGTTTTTAAGGTATGCGAAACCGTTACGTCATGCGTTTGGATAGGTAATGTATTCAGCATGTTTGCTACCTTGTTCCGGTGATCTTCGGTGATGCGTCTTCGGCGTTGCGCGACAAGCATAGCATTGGCGATTTCATACGCCCAGATGGAAGGAACCACGGCGGTCATCGGTCCAATGGCGTCCAGAACTTGATCCGCATATGCATTTGATTCATCTGGAAAACACCAACTTAAAGCAATCGACGCGTCCAACACAAAATCCATTAGAACCTTCGCCCTTCCTCAATCATTTCGCGAATCGAGAGGTTCCCCGAAGCCGTTTGTTTCCGGAGAGCTTTTAGCCCGTCTTTCGCCGCCTCCACCTTAACTTGAGGCGTTTCAATAGGCACCAGCTTGGCAATCGGAACGCCTCTTCTCGTGATGATCACGATTTCTCCGCCCTGAACCTCGGCTAGCAAATCGGCTAGATGCGTCTTGGCTTCATAACTTCCAATTTGTTTCATACGTTAACCCCTTTTAGACCAGTCTTAACGACTAGTATATAAGAAGGCCGACCAAATTTCAACCTGGCGTCTGCGCAAATATCTTTCTACTAGGGTGTTCGACTAAATTCCAAAGGTTGCCTTAAGCCGATACCGCACCTCTTCTCCCGCCTGAAGTATTTGCAGACTCCCGTTGGATCGAGCTTCCGTTCGACCGCCGATTCCTTTACAATTCGCAGGCTCTATGCCCAGAACATATGTGCCTTTCTCTGACACCTTCCACTGATATAGATAGGGTAATGTGCTCATGTCAAAATCCAGCCGCAGCGCCATGCCGATACCGTGGTTTTCAATCGCAACCGAGCCAAATCCGTCTTCGCCGGGTGTTAACTCATGCAGAAAAACCTGCTCTGGAAAGTTTGCCTCAGGTTCGCTCATGCGCAGCGCTTGACTAAGGCCCGTTGCCGCCACAGCGTCTCTCGGACTCGTGCTGGCAACATTCATCACGATTTCGGTTCCCGGAGCGATGAGCGGAAAACCGAAATTAAAGTGATACAGCATCATGTGGGGCGTCGGGTGAGCGCCTTCGTTTTTCAGCACATCCTCGATCCAGAAACAGTCGCTGCCAAGTTCCGTTTCGTATGTGCGTCGAAGGGTGATGCATTCGCCAAACAGTCGACTCTGTCGCACCTCTCCCGACAATCGGAGCCTGTAGTTGTCGCCCTCCCAACCGTTTTCGATGCGAACCGCCATGGCAGGCAAGAAGGTCGCCCAACCGTGTTGAGGAAGGAAGTGACCGTCATCCGTACAGGCTGCTCCGAACTGTGTATAACCAGCCGTGAAGAACAGACCGCCCGTGAAGGCTCTCAAGAGGCGTGCTTCCCCATCGCCAGCGTAAGAAGGATGAACGTCGCCTACAGGCGATCGCCAGGCCACTGGAATGCCGGAAAACGTGCACTCCGTGATGTCGAATCCACGATCCGCGTTCACGGTGAATGCCAGTCCACCGCCGTTTTCAACGATATAAAGTCGGCTGCCGCGAGCCGGACCGTCCATCGCTTCTACGGCCCGAACGCGCGCCAACTGCTCGATCGATCCGGCGAGATCCCCCACCGACTGTCGCGAATAGCGAACTCTCATATCGCGCTCACTTCCCATCTTATGGTCAATGACCCCGACTTACCCTTCGACGATTCCCGGACTTCGCTCGATGCGGGGATCCGTAAAGATGTCCGATTCGTCGCGGCTGGTACTCGAAAATTCGGACACCACAGCGCCTTCTCCAGCTGCCTGAAACCAGTGCAGCGTGTTTGGCGGAATCGTGTACTGTTCCCCCGGATTCAATTCCACTTCATGAAATACCGTGTAGTATGCTTCACTGCCTGCAGGAACCTGCGCCTTGCGGTCCACCGTCGCAGTTCCTTCGACGTATAGCCAGACTCTGCCCCAGCGACACCGGAAGGTCTCCATTTTCCCCGGTCCGCCATCGATTGGGGGATGCTTGTGTTCCGGGCATGTCTGGTGTGGAAAGAGCACCAACTCCTTCGCGCAGTAATGCTCCGTATTCACATAAGTCACGAGTTCCAAGCCTGTCCGTTCCAGTTCTCCCAACCCAAACTCAGCAATTTCTATGTTTTCCGTCTCCTCGGGCGAGAGCACGATGCGTACCCTGGAGAGAACCTCCAGCGCTTTTGCCCGCGCCTTCCTCACTTGGCTATTCGTCAGCATATGCGCCGCCTCCCTGCGCGTGACCGGAATCGTGGGGGCTCATCCAGACACTCCTCCGTTCGTTCCACGCCCATCCGTCCAGATCGATATCAACGGCACGCCGCGTCCAACCGGCGTCAATCCGCTGCCATACAGATTCCCACGACTGCACGCCGCTCGTTGCGTCCGCTGCCTCGACGTTACAAGCGCCAACGGCGACAGCGCCTGTCAGAGCGTCCTCCGGATTCTGACCGTGAAGGAGCCCCGTAAGGAATCCAGCGACGGTACAGTCACCCGCTCCAGTCGTTCCCATGACATCCACGCAAAAGCAGGGCGCGAGCAGTTCCCTGTCCACCCACGAATCACTGTCCGCAGTGACACCGACACCCATCCCTGACAGTCGGGAGAGTTCCGTCGTCGTGCGCAGGTACAGCCCTTGATCGCCCAGTTTGATCCCAACGATCGCCGCTCCCCACTCCAACAATTGGTTCGCCACGTTACTGAGAGTCGATCCGTCAATCCCCTGCTCAACCCCACGATCACGGTCCATCATGAACAGAATCTCTTCAAGACTTGGCACAAACACGTCCACGAAAGGCAAGATACGCCTTAAAATTCGCCGCCAGTCCGCGCGCCCCGCCTCCGATTGCGGATCGGGCTTTGCCATGTCAAGGGACGTGGTGACGCCGCACGCCTTGACTCGTCGCAAAATGATCTCCAGTTCGGCGCCGTCGTTCGCATACATGCGGCGCATGAGCGGCGGATAACCAAAATGGAACAGACGCGCGTCCCTCAGTCCATCGACGTTCACATCATCCGCGCAAAATGAATCATTGGCTCCTGGACAGTGCAGAAATATTCGATCGACGCCAGGTTGACTGATGACAATCGAATACGAACTGTCCTCACCCTCAGCGACGATCATTTGATCTGCTAATCCCGGATCGCGGTCACGCAATAGATCCAGCATGGCGCGACCGAAAAGATCATCGCCGACTTTGCCCATCAGGCGTGTCTGCACACCAAGCTTTTGCAGGGCTAGCCCCGTATTGAAAACCGCTCCGCCGGTCGCCAATACCGAAGCGCCGACTTCCACGAGTCTTCCGGGAACGAGTTGATCGCCAACTCCGCTGGTGCGCGTAAACTGCGGAATCATATCCAGGCAGATATGGCCTGCCACAATAACTACAGGGCGATCGTCATCTCGCACGCCGGTTCCCCCTACCTGAGCAACACCGTTTGACCGGTCCGCTGCGATTCAAGTGCCGCGGTGAAAATCGTGTGGCTGGCCGCAGTCTCGGCCGGGGTGGCGCAATAGAAAGGTTGCGCCATGGATGAACCGTTCGCAAGCTCATCGCAAAACGCCGCCCACATCTGCAAAACGGAGTCTGAGAACCCAAACTCAAAGATAGCGCCCGTGATGGTTGGGTAGGCTGACGCGTACGGAACATCGATCACGCGCCACGCTTGCTCTTGTCCAGATGTATATGGCAAATAGGCCAGCTGTTTCGGATTCTTCGTACTGAACTCTGCGGACAGCTCAGTTCCCCGAATGCGAATAAACCAGGTATTCGCATGTCCGGGCGCGACGCGTTTCATGGAAAGCAGCAGCGGAAAGTCCTGGTCGTCTGTCCGCACATCACAGGCCAGGATCGCATTGTCCCACGTTTCACAAGGAACCATATGGCCATCGCGGTCGGGCCGCTCGTGGACCACCTTTTTCAGCAAGGCGCGTACGGATGCAGGCATCCACCCAAAGCGCGCTGGTATGTGCACGACATGGAGTCCGAGATCTCCCATGCAACCATACTCGCCATTGGTGGCGATCCGCCGTTTCCAATTGATCGGCTTGTGTGGATCGAGGTCGCTGCTATGCCAAAACCCAACCTCCACATCGATGATCTGCCCGAATGCTCCTTCCCGAATCCATTGCTGGATGCGATAGGCGCCTGGGAAAAATGGGAACTCGGATGAGCAGCGAACTAACACATCCGGATGTTGCTCCATGACGGCAAGAATCTCGCGATTGCTGTCCGCGTCAATGCCAAACGGCTTCTCACCCAACAAGTGTTTTCCTGCACGGATGATATCTGCGTATAACTGGGCGTGCAAATGATGGGGAACGGCGCAATAAATCGCGTCGATCTCCGGATCCGCCAGCAACTCCCGATAATCCTGACTCACCAGACGCACGCCGGGTACGTGGCGGACAAACCACTCTGTCGCCTCCAGATTTTCATCGCATACCGCTACGATGCGAGGCTGGACGCCCAGTTCCTTCAAATGACACCAGCGAGCGGCCGCGCTGGCGAACTCCCGTCCCATTAATCCGCACCCAATGACGCCAAAGCGAATTTCTCGTGTCGTCACATCGCTCACGCTCCATTTACTACGGACATCGCCTCAGCAACCTCCGCCCCATCGTGGATGATCGCCATAAACGCCCGCGTCATCCGCTCTGGGTTGGGGTGCTGTATCACGTTTCGACCGTATACGATTCCTGACGCGCCCTGCCGCATCAGCGCGTGGGTTCGCGACAGGATATCCTCTTGCGATGCCTTGCCCCCGCCTCGCGGAAGAACCGGTCGTCCACCCGCAGCCTGGATCACGAGATGGTACTGTTCCACATTGTCGCACGGGTCAGCCTTGATGATATCCGCTCCCAGTTCGGCTGCCTGACGCACCAGAGGCAAAATCTTGTCGATGTTCCCGTCAACCATATACCCGCCATTCAGGCTATTTGTCTGCATGACGAGCGGTTCGACCATCAAGGGCACGCCGAATCTCTCGCAAGCGGTTTTTAACTTACAGACATTGGCCACGCACTGGTGGTACAGTTCGGGTTGGTCGGGCAACTGCAAGAGATTCACAACGACGCAGGCGGCGTCCAGCCGCAACGCCTGTTCCACAGGATCGTCGATCAATTGACTAAATAGATGGCGTGGCAAATCCTTGCCGTATACGTTGGCGATATCGGTTCTCAGTACAAGCGCCGGTTTATCTTTGCCAGGGATCTTTTGCAGCAATGGCGCCTGACCAGGCGACAGTTGAATGGCGTCAGGGTTGGCCCGCACAATCACGGATATGGCGTGTTCCATATTCTCAATCCCTGCAAGAAAGCTTCGTTCGTTAAAGAATCCGTGGTCGATCGCCACATCGAAACACTTTCCGTCTGCCCCAAACAGGCGATTCATCCGAGCATATACAGTCATTGGCGTCACACAACCTCGATTCCCTGTAATTTTAGACCAATGCTATCCACACTCGGCGCAAAACTGGACATCCACTCCCTGCTCTTGCAGGCCAAGCCGGATGTCCTCGGGCAGTCGACGATCCGTAATCAGCATGTCGACCTCAGACCACTGGGCGAACACATGGTACGATTTGCTCTCAAATTTGCTTGAATCGGCCAGGACGATCACCCGATCCGCCGCCGCCATCATGACCCGCTTGATCTCCGACTCATACAGATTGGAGTTCATCAGTCCCTGACTCAACGATAAGGACGTCGCCCCCAGGAACAACTTGCTGGCCCACAGATCACTGAGAAACTCTTTTGTCTTTGGCCCCACCGTCGAATAGGTAGAGGCCCGCACAATGCCGCCGGTAAGCAGCAGAGAGGACGATCGCTCCGTCAATTCATATGCGATGGAAAGAGAGTTCGTCACGATAACCAGGTCCTGATGATGCGGCATGACCTTGGCCAACTGAAGGGTCGTCGTGCCCGCATCCAGGATGATGACATCGCCTGTATCTATCAATCCAGCGGCCCGACGGCCGATTGCCTGTTTACATTCAATGAACGCGGTCGCCCGGACATCCAGGTTGACGTCTTGATCCACGATCGTGGAGGTCGAGGCCAGCACGGCGCCTCCGTAAACCTTTCTGATCAGACCACGCCTCTCGAGAACGCTGAGATCCCGACGGATGGTCATGTCCGATACATCAAATCGTCGCATGAGTTCCGTGACCTTCACAAGTTGATTCTGACGGACCATCTGCTCTATCATCGCTTGTCTCTCAACGCTCAACACATCGAAACACCTCTGGTGACACCCTCAAAACCCCTTATTTCCACGTCATCGATCAGAAAACCGTATACACCTTCGCATTTCGAGGGGGTCCAGACTTTAACACCCAATCCGCTGCCTCCTGCAGTGTCACTGCATCTCCGAGAATCGCAGAAGAATCCACCGTGCCGGCTGCAAGCAACCGTAACGCCCGATCCATCGTATTTGGGCCCACAAAACTACTGACGATGTTGATCTCATCGCGAAACAGGCGCTGAGGATGAACCAACGCGGCGTCTTCGGGGTTGGTCACGCCGTACACCAACAGTTCGCCGCCCTTTCGCAGCGATCGCAAAGCCGATTCGAATGCGCTCACAGAGCCTGACGCTTCAATGGCCAGGTCAACAGACAACGCTTCAACACTGTCTCTGTCAAGGACCGTCGTGGCGCCGGCGTGAAGAGCTTTCTCGCGATGCTCCGCGCGATGACTCACGCCTGCGATCGACGTGGCTCCGAGCGCGCGAAGACACTGGATCATCATAATGCCGGCGGTTCCCAATCCCCACACCGCCGCCGTCATGCCAGACCACGTGCGCACCCGATCGAGTGCGTGAACGACGCATGACAAAGGTTCTGCAAGGATCGCCGCTTTCGTGTCCAAACCGTCGGGGATGCGGTGGCATTGGCTCTCCGGAACGCTCATATAGGGTGCAAGCCCACCGTTTCTCGTCACGCCAAATGAACTCAGTCGCTCGCACAAATGCGGGCGACCGCTGTGACAATACGCGCATGCGCCGCACGACAGGTTCGGATCCACGCTCACCCGGTCGCCAATCTGCAGCGACTGGACACCAACTCCAGTCTCAATCACGACGCCCGCGACTTCATGCCCCAACACGACCGGAGATCGGGCCGCATACGTTCCATCTGCGATATGGCGATCCGTTCCGCAAAGACCCGCCGCTGACACGCGGAGAATCACTTCGCCCTGTTGCGCGCGCGGTTCCGGCCAATCGCGCACCGCAGCGTGGCCGGGCCCAGCAAATACCAGTGCTTGCACGGCGGTTCCTCCTTGCATAAAGGGGTGTCAGGCGAGCGGACCCTCTTTGCCCCGCTCGCCTGACCAACTCTTGCTTAGCTCTTGTAGTACCACTTTGTGATAGCAGGATTATGCTTGTTGCTCTGATCGGCCATCACGTTGGCGAGCACGACGTTTTTCACAATCGCCTTTCTATGGCCCGAGAGATAGTCGTATGCGTACAGAACAGCCATCTGCCCTTCCATATACGGCTTTTGCACAATGAGCGCCTGGACTTCGTTTTTCATCAGGAAGTTGACAGCGATCGGCTCAGCATCGTAAGCGACAATCTTCACCTGGTTTGATTTCCCTTTTGCCTTGAGCGCCTCTGCGACACCGCCCGAGTTCACGTCATTCATCGCAAATACTCCCTTGAGATGAGGATGCGCGAGCAAGATGTTCTCCGTGTCGTTAGAAGCCGTACTCTGCTGATCATTCGTGTATTCAACAGCCACAACGTGAATTTTCGGGAATTTCTTGATCTCCGCGAGGAAGCCTTGCTGACGTTGATCGGTGGTCGAGATACCGGGAGTCACATTCATAAGAGCGACATCTCCGCTGTACCCGATCATCTTCGCCAATGTCTGGGCTGCCAAGGCTCCGCCCTGCACGTTGTTCGATGTAATGCGGCTGACCAGAATGCCAGGATCATTGATGGTCGTGTCGACCGTGATGACCGGTATGCCAGCCTTGACAGCGCTCTTGAGCGGCGGAATCATGGCGTTCGCGTCATTGGGCGCAATGACCAGCAGATTGACCTTTTTGGTCACCAGATCGTTGACGATTTGCGCCTGCATGACGTAGTTCCACTGCGCGGCGCCCTGCACGTCCAGGTTAACGCCCAGTTTGGCTGCTTCTGCGCGGGCCCCTTGCAGCATGCTGATGTAAAACGCGTCCGTCGTGATTCCGGGCACAAAGCCGATGGTCCATTTCTTGTGCGCTGGCGCGCGGTGTGCTGCTGCTGCAAAAACATTCGGCGACGCGACTGCGGAAAACATGCCCGCAGCCAACGCCACGGTGGCCAGTGCTGCTGACCATTTCCTGCGAAGTGTGCTCAAATTATTGGCCTCCCCTTAAGATTATGTCTAGCGATTGGCTCATCCGACCCTTATGGGCCGGGCTCGAACCCGAATGACAAGATCACGCCATGCGATGGCGAAACTGATCGATCCACACAGCGATAATGATAATTACGCCGATTGCGACGGTCTGCCAATACGGCTGAACGCTCAGAATCACAAGCCCAGTGATGAGAACAGAGATGATGGCGGCTCCTATAAGTGTTCCAACGATCGTGCCGCGGCCTCCGAAAAGACTGGTGCCGCCGATGACGACAGCCGCAATTGCGTTGAGTTCATCATTGGTGCCGGTCAAGGGCGATCCTGTGGCAAAGCGCGTCAACAGCAGGATTCCGGATAGCGCCGCTATGGCGCCCGATAGGGTGTACACCTTAATGAGATTGCGGTTGACCGGGATGCCCGCGCGCCGCGCCGCCTCGGCATTGCTGCCGATCGCGTACACATAGCGGCCAAAGCGGGTCTGGTAAAGCATGATCCCCGCCGCAATCAGGCAAAGCACCGTCACGAAGGTGGGAAAGGAGAAAACCCCCAACACTGTGGCATTCCCGATATTGGAGAGCTGATTGGGCAGATTCACCACGTCCGTTCCACCGGACAGGATGAACGTCAGCCCAGTGGCAATCCCCATCGTTCCGAGCGTGACGATAAATGGCGTGACTTTCATGGCGGTGATGACCAATCCGTTCAGCAGACCAAACAGCACGCCCGTCAGCATACCCGCCAAAGTGCCCCCGATCATGGCGAACGTGGCGCCATGCGGCTCAAGAGCCACCATGACGAGCGCGGCCACTATGCCCGCGAGTCCCTCGACGGCTCCGACCGAAAGGTCAATGCCCGCTGTAATGATGACGTACGTCTCACCGATGGCCAACAACAGGGTTTCCGTCATGTACGTCGTTGTATTGAACCAGTTTGACACGGAGAGAAAACTCGGCTGCAAAATGCCAAATACCGCCAGAATGATCACGAGAATGCCGAGCGTCCAGAAATCCCCGAGTTTCTTCAACCACGCTCGAGACTTGGCGCGCGGAGCGGCGGGCACAGTCTGTGAATCCTCCGTCTGCAGGCGCCCGTCGATATTGTCCATTGGATGTCCTCCTCATCCTTATCCGCGATGCCCCTGAAGTTCGGCAATGCGGTCAACCGTTTTAGACCCAGTGATCCACTGCACAACCTCGTTGGTATCCGTTTCATCCGCCCTCAGGTCAGCCACGGATCGTCCGAGACGAAGCACCACGATGCGGTCGGCTACGTCAAATGCGTACGGAAGCGTGTGCGTGACAAGAAGCACCGGAATCCCACGCGCCTTCACCTGCTTGATGAGATCAAGCACTTTCGCGCTTTCTTCCACACCAAGCGCCGCCGTCGGTTCGTCCATGATCACCAGCTTGCGGCCCCAGGACGCCGCGCGCACAATGGAAACGGCCTGGCGTTGTCCACCCGACAATTCGCTCACAATTTGAGCTACCGACTTGATGCTCACCTTGAGTTGATCCAACCGACCGGCAACCTGACCCCGCATCTCCCGTTTATCGAGAAAGCCCAGACGGCCGAGCAATCCGCCGCGCAGTATCTCGCGACCAAGAAAGATGTTAGCGGTTACATCAAGGTCAGGCGCAAGGGCCAGATCTTGATAGACTGTCTCCACGCCAAATCGGCGTGCTTCCATGGGACTCGCAAACTGCACCGGTTTTCCGTCAATCAGGATCTGTCCGTGATTCTGTTTCACAACACCCGACAGAATCTTGATGAACGTCGATTTTCCGGCGCCATTATCCCCGAGCAACGCCACAACTTCACCAGGATAGATTTCGAAGTCGATATGTTCAATGGCGCAGACGCTGCCGTAGTATTTCTGAATTCCCTTGGCCTGCAAAACCGGTTCCACGAAACCGCTCCTTTCCGCGCTCCTGTGAAGCGCGCGTTTACGACAACTCGACTTATCGAGATACCCTGACGTCATGGTGAGAACAAACACAACACAGGCACAAACCGTTACATCCGATCAACCAAACACAATCAAACAGAGGCAACCACCCTACTCCGGAAGCGCTTTCCTGCTTAGACAACAAGAGTTGACTGGTCTAAATCTACTAGAAGCCTACTGTTCAATCCCATCATCATAATAACATATATCGTTATTAAATCAACAACATTACTCGTGTTTTCGTAGATTTGTGCACAAACGACCACCTGCATACTCAAGGAAATTCAATCTGCATTTTCATGATCTCGGCATCCTTCCCTCCGGCAAAGAAGCGGGGAACCTCATCCAATCCGATGACGCCGCTGACAAGCGGATCGATGCGAACTCGTCCGGCGCGCATCCATTCCAGCGCCGTCAGGAACGTGTGATTGATGGCCATAGATCCGATCAGTCGCCAGTCGTTGTGATAGATTTCGAATGGATTGATGGTGACCGCCGAATGCACTGGCGCTACGCCGAATTGCAGGTGGGTTCCCCGCGGCGCCAGGTACTGAAATTCCGTCTGGATCACGCCGGGGATCCCGGTGACGTCGACCACTACGTCATATCCTCGGTGTCGCTTGCGGTTCGCAAGCAAGCCGTGTGCTTCGTTCGCGTAATGGACTGTTGTCGCGCCATTTTCCAGAGCCAGATCCAGTTTGTTGCGCGAGACATCGACGACTGTCAACTCGCCCGCTCCAGAGTGCGCCAGGGCCTGGATCAGCAACTGACCCATGCTGCCGGCGCCAAACAGCAGCACACTCTGTCCCGTGCGCAACTGCAGTTGGTTCATGCCGTGCACGACGCAGGCGACAGGTTCAATGAAGGCCCCTTGCTGAAAAGTCATCGCATCGGGCAATTGGAACACATTGGCCTCGGGCGCGATCACGAACTCCGCCATCGCGCCATTTTGCGTATCGCCGATCGCGCCCCAACGCTCACAGTGGTTGCCGCGATCACTCAGACAATAATCGCAGCGACCGCAAAATAAGGAAGGATCGACCGCCACTCGATCGCCGACGTGAACTCTTTCCACACCCGAACCAACGGCCGCCACAACCCCCGCAAATTCATGACCAGGAATCAGCGGATACCCCGACAGAAAGTCTCCCTCATAAATGTGCAAGTCCGTGCCGCAGATGCCGCAGCGCCTCACCTCAACAAGCACTTCTCCCACGTTTGGCACAGGGATCTCGACATCCCTCACCACACAATTTTTCGCGGCCTCCATGACCAATGCGCGCATACCCGTCTCCCCTTTCGTGTACCTATTGCAGCCAATGCCGTCGCGTCGTCGCGACTGCCGCACCGATGACTCCTGTTATACCCGAAGAAGCGTACTCTGACAAGACCCGTCAAAAAGCGTCAATTGCTCATGGAATCACGGTACCCCGCGAGTCACTCTGTCTGCGGGATCGCTTTCTTGCCGCGAAGCCTGCTGATGCGCGCGATGGCAACGAGCAGGAGGAGCATCAGGAACGTGAACATCGCGAGAATCCATATCGTTCCCTGTGCCGCCAGACGGTCCATACTCCAACCCATGAGCAACGGGAAGAGCGATCCGCCAATTCCGCCCGAAGCGATCAGGATGCTGGTCGTTTTTTTGGCGGTTCCCGCGACAACATGATTGGCAAACACGAGTGAAATGGAGAACATGCCCGACATCATCACTCCCAACAGCAACACCAGTAGGAAGACGCCCCAAACGTTCCCCGTGAGGGCGATGCCCGCGAGTACCGCGAGAGCGCCGACATTGCTCCACAGCAAGTATCGGGAGTAGTACAGTTTTTCCGCAATCGCGCCCGCGAAAATGCGCCCGACAGTCATGGCGCCCCAAAAGGCCGTGACGCTGAGGCTTGCTACTGAACTGCGGAGGTGAATGTGACGGATCAATAGGGACGGCAGAAAATTGATGATACTCGTTTCAACGCCCACATACATCAATATCAAGCCAATAAAGAGGGCCAACAAAAGAACCGCCCCGCGGCGATCTCCACCCGCCGCGGTTCCCGCCTGCGGACGTGAAGACCCTTTGACAGGCATGACGGTCGCTGTCTGCGCGTTCTCCCAGGGCCTACGCCCCCACATAACCAGCAACGACAGAGCGCCAAACCCCAGTATGGCAAAGGAAACATTCCACGCGCCGATTGCGATTAGCAAGCTGGCCACAACGGGCATGAGCAGTGCGCCCAGACCAAAAAAAACCTCCAGTCGGCTCATGGCCACAGCCTTAGCGCGTTCTGTCGACTCCAGAATCAACGTTCCAACCACTGTCTGCGTCATGCCAAAACCAAATCCATTGACAGCAGCCAGCAACACGATCAAGTGCCAGGAAGGCCGCAAGGCCAAGACAAACTGCGCCGTGCTGAAGCTTATGACAGACAGGAACAGCGCGCCGCGATAACCCAATCTCTCAGCCGACACAGGACTTGTCAGAACGCCAACAAGAAAACCCGCAAATTGCGCAAAGACCAACTCACCGCCGCCACTGTAGCTTTGCCCGTAGTAATGGAGAATCTCCGGCAACAGAGCGCCAAAAATAACAGTTGCCAGTCCGATCAAAAAATAGGACGCGCTGCCCGCCCGTATGAGAGCTCTCATTTCAGGTTCCTTCCTCCGCCACCACCATGACCTCAATGTTGAACTCTTTGAGGATGCGAGTCATCTCATCGTCAGGTTGGCGATCCGTAATGATCAGATCGACCGGGTCCAAACCTGACACCTTGTGGAATAACCGCTTTCCAAACTTAGTTTGATCGGCCAAAACAATAACCTGATCAGCGCGCCGGATCATTTCCCGTTTTACATATCCTTCTTCTTCATGGGGATACGACAATCCATCGGCGCTGATGCCCCCCACGCCAAGAAACAGCTTGTCGACCCGATAATCGGCGACTTTTGCGATTGTCGACGCGCCATACAAAAATCGGTGCTCTCTATCCAGCCGCCCGCCTAACAGATGAATGGTCACCCGGTCTTTGCCAGACAGGATGTCCGCGATGTCGATGGCGTTCGTGATGGCTACAACATCGCGCGCAGAGAGGTACTCCGCGACAAACTGAACCGTGGTGGACGCGTCCAGGATGATATAATCTCCCTCTTTGACAAGTGAAGCAGCCACTCGTCCAATCTGGCGTTTGCTCGTCGATTCCCTATGCAAGCGTTCCTTATAGCCGTACACCTGTTTTGACAATGTGGGCAGGATGGCGCCCCCGCGGGTGCGGATGATCGCGCGCTGTTCGTCGAGCTTCACCAAATCGCGCCGCGCAGTGTCACGAGATACGCCAAACAGATCGCAGATCTCCTGAACGCTTACCCGTTGATGCATTCTTATGTGCTCCAGAATCAGCGCCAACCGCTCTTCCTGGTACATGCCTTTTGGGTTCGCCCCTCCCGCGCTATTTAAACTCTCTTGCAGTTATTATAGCTATTTACGCAACATGCAGCAAGTTCACATACGCATATGTAAGCATTTATACGTATTTATGTCCGAGATGCAAATCGATCTGTCGATCTCTCGTAAGCGTTTGACATCGTGCCATACGTGGTTAAGAATAAAAATAACTCGCCAGGATGGATCATGCATTGCACTGCAGCGAGTTTTGCGGCCTTTGGGCCGCACCTGTTTGAGCGGCAGTGCAATGCATGATCCATCCTGGCATGGCAGCAGAACGGCCGTATTTTCAAAACACACCTACACACAGAATAAGGTGAACGCATGCCGTATGCACTGGGAGCCGACATCGGCACGGAGGGCGCAAAGGTGCTCGTCATTGATGAACAGGGCAGGATTGTAAAGAGGGCGTACAGTTCATACACGTTTGATGTACCGAAGAGCGGTTGGGCCGAACAGGCTCCGGAGATCTGGTGGAACGCCTTTCGGTCCTGTCTGCGGGAACTATGGGCTCAAGGAATCTCGTCAGCGGATATCGTCGCCATTGGCGCAGCGGGACAAATGCACTCCTCAGTCTTGCTCGATGAAACCGGTGAAGCGGTCATGAACAGTATTTTGTGGAATGACACCCGCACAAAGACCGTGTGCGATCAGATACTGCAATCTGTCGGTCATGAGCGATATCAAGCTCTCACTTGCAATTCTCTGCTGCCCGGGTTTACACTCGGCAAATTGGTCTGGGTGAAGACGCATTTACCAGAAGTGTACGAACGAATCCGTCATGTCCTCATGCCAAAGGATTTCATCAATTACCGTTTGACAGGTTGCTGGACCGCCGATGTGTCGGACGCGAGTGGAACGGGTATTTTTGATGTGCGCGAGCGACGGTGGCAAAGCTCCCTGATTACTGAACTCGGCCTGCCGCAGGCCTGGTTTCCTCCGGTATTTGAAAGCGGCGCCATCATTGGCTCAGTGACGCCCGCAGCGAGTGAGGCAACCGGCCTCCAGGCGGGAACGGCGGTCATCGCCGGGGCTGCAGACAACGCGGCGGCGGCCGTCGGGATGGGCATTGTGGACAGAGACAGAGGTTTGATCTCGATCGGAACGTCGGGCGTGGTCTTGAGTTGTCTTGAAGAACCGCCCTCCGCTCAGAAGGCGGCGACGCAAAATCCCACTCTGCATGTGTTCTGCCATGCCATTCCGGGGATGTGGTACGCCATGGGCGTCACCCTCGCAGCGGGCGCTTCCTTGCGATGGTTCAGAGATTCCCTGGGGCACGGCGCATCGTACGATTCCCTGATGGACGCGGCCGCGCAGTCGGAACCCGGAAGCAATGGACTCATCTATCTGCCCTTTCTGCCAGGCGAACGAACGCCGTACAACAGCGATCAACTCCGAGCCGGATTTTTGGGTATCCATTTGCAGCACAAACCGGCGCACTTTGTCAGAAGCGTGCTGGAAGGCGTGGCGTACTCACTGAGAGACTGCCTGGAGGTGGTGCAATCGTTAAACGACGATGTCAACGAATTTGTTGTGACGGGCGGGGTTGTCAACAGTCCACTGTGGTTGCAGATTCTCTCCGATGTGCTCGACAGGCCGCTTGCGGTCAGGAGCTACTCGGAGGGGGCCGCATACGGCGCCGCAGCGCTTGCCGGTCTGTCACAAGGTTTCTGGACCCGCATCGACGATCTTGTGAAGGATCAGCCTGGCAAAGAAAGGGTCACCCAATCCTCCAATCTGAATGTCTATCAAGACGGATATGAACGCTACAAGACATATGCACAATCGCTTCTGCATCTACTGTGATCTTTACGATGAACGGTCAATCGCGGGAGCGCCTCGCCCCGTGCCAGGGAACCCCGTGTCGGTGAAACACTTGACGGGTGGCCTGGCTTAACCAATGAAGGCCGCCCTCTGAAGTGTTGCGATACACCTGCCTGTATGCATCACTTTGGCGATGCCCCCGCAGAAGCCCCAGCGGTTGCGGAACCGCTCACCATGTATCCCCGCCCGACGGCGGCGGCCAGGACCCAAGCATACGTCGCACTAGCACCACTTGACCAAGATGGTAGCTATTATGGCCCAACAGCATGCCCAGCGTTTCAGCGCGCGACTGCTCCGGACGCGTGGACGTCGCACTCTCCAAGTCGCTGTTCTCGACCGCTTCTTCCGCCGTCCGCAGGCCCGCCAGAAACGACTCAACAGCCGTGTTCCATGACGCCTCACTGGCGGGAAAAGCTTCACCTGGCCAGGAGTCCGCCGCATGTTCGGGAACAACTGGCGCCTCCCCCGCCAGCAAGCGCAAAGTATAGTCCTGCCAGTAGATCAGGTGATTGAGAATTTGCCAGATTGTATAGGGTGACCCTGCAGGGCTTTGCCCTGCCAACGTCCAGTCAAGCGCTTCAAATATGTTGCTGACAGAGGCGTGCGCTCCCCGACCCTGGAGGACGTTAAGAATCATCTGTCTGTGACCGAGCGTGTCCGACACGATCAATCCCCTCCCATCTCCTGCTCCAGTATCATCATAACGACCAAACTGTAAGCGGGTCAAGGTCATTCAGATTGTACTTGCCCCCCTCACAGAGGAATACTGATCATCAGCCGATTCGGGTTGGCTAATCCACCGCTTTACCTCCCCAATCTCGAAGATGAAGTCTGCACCAAAAGCCGCTGCAGGAGTAAACGCCCCCTTCAAGTCGCTTGCAATCAGCCGTTCTATCGCTCGAACGGCTAACGCTGCCGTTGCCGCGTACCCTTCCCCCAGTTGCAGCCAGGCTTCCACCGTTTCCCCAGCGGCATTACTCGCTCTCGCCCAGCCGTACGAATGTCGGTTCACCGTCTCGGGGGGCGATGTAACATTTTGTGTTTTTCGCTCGATCCGTCGTTCTACAAAGCGTCTGATACTCGGTCGTTTCAATCCCTGTCGTACGAGTGCGAATCCTATCCGCGCCGCAGCCGTTGCAGGCAGATCCGCAGAATAAGCCGTCACATTCGGAATTCCGGTCGCCCAGTACGCGGCTTCAAGATCCCCGGTCGGGATGGGTGTAAGCGTACGATCGCCATCTGGAAAGGCGATCTGAATGGCGCCGGTTCCGAGGGGCCACGGCGTCAATTGGCCAAGACGTCGTACCATCCCGCCCTCAATAATCAATCCAATCGCTGTTTTCAGGACCCCTGCTCCCCGATGCGCCGCATAGGCCACGGATGCGCAGTCCAGGTTCACAGCGTCGGGAAGCAGACTCGACACGAAACGCGCCAGACAATTGCTTACGGTCACGCCAAATCCAACCCCTGGGATCAGGGCGATACCGGCCGCTTGCGCGGAAGCGTCAGCAGCCTGCGCCATCTGAAATACGGGAATCTCATTGGCAATGTCCACGTAGTGGCAGCGCGCTTCCAAAGCCGCCTGAATCATTGGGGCGGAAGTGTTTTCAAAGGGTCCAGCCGCGTTACACACAAGACTCACATCGCGTAATCCCGCCACAATTGCGTCGTGATCACCCAGATCGATCACTCGATAAGGCACTCCCAGGCGAGTCGCGAGGGCCTCCAGAGCTACCGGAGATCGTCCGGCAAGGATCGGACGGTGACCCGATGCCACCGCACGTTCCGCGATCAACGTTCCCGTGTAACCACCGGCTCCATAGAGCATCCAAGGTTTCTCAGACATTTAGCTTCTCCTCTCATCGGGTGCCTCTGTCGCCATTGAACTGGTCGAGTAGAAGCAAGCCTCTCTTCATGACCATGTCATTCAGATTGTGCTTGCGCCCCTCACAGATCCGTTCAGGCCCAATTAAGACATACGGCTCCTCCCATCATCTTCGCAGAAATCTTGTTTCAGCCATAAATATTCACATAGATGCTTGGTGCGGGTAACGGATGGCGTTCCAGAAAGCGATTGTATGCTTCATAATTGAAACTTTATCGCTGACTTCTGATGCAAGAATCCCACTCAACACGATATCCCCTCCATATTAATTGTACGACCAACCAATACGCTGCACAATGATCCCCCCCAACACCCCGGAGGAGAGTGTCGTTGCTGTCACCTCCCCTCGTCGTCTGCCTGTGTGCCCACAAACTGCATGGCCATCTGTCCAAGGATGCGGTAGGCGCCTTCCAGATCAAATTCCTCATCGACCAATGACTGCAATGCCAGACCATCGAAACAGGCAAACAGAATGGCGGATAACTCCGTTTCGTTTGGCAACGGCTTTCCTGCCACCGCTTCGATCGTTTCCGCGATCCCCTCCCGCCCCCTCGTCAATAATTCTTTGACGCCAGACTGAATGTTGGCATTTCGCAAGGCAAGCACATACAATTCATACCTCAGCCTATACCAATCGGCGTGGGTCTTCGTTCGCGCCATAGGCTCTGCCATTGCAGCATCAGCAAGTCTGTCTGCGGCGAACGATTCTCGCATTTGTTCCATTCTATGACAGTACTCCTTTGTAGCTTCATCAACGACCGCTCCAAGAAGCTGCTCCTTGTTCGTAAAGTAGTAATGAACCAACCCAGGCGAGACGCCCGCCTCACGGGCAATATCCTTAATGGATGTTGATTCATATCCATGTTTGGCCAACACGCGGTAGGCAGCTTCGACAAGCTGTGCTCTCGTGTTCCCATCTCTTCGCATCTGCGGTCACCTACCTTGGTTGGCTATACAATTAATATAACATCGAGAATCTTGTGTTGCAACTACAGAAAACAACACATCTTCGAACGGCGGCATGTGAAAAGACAACCTTTTGACGACCAGGCAGAATCGCTATACTTTATTTGATATAATAGGAGACAAGCCGTTAAGTGACCATACCGTTTGGAGGCCTCCAAGTGACACATTCACATCTGATTCCGGCCCTTGTGGCTGGTGTAATTGAGGGGATTGTTGAATGGCTGCCAGTCAGCAGCAAAACCATGATCACACTTTACTTCTCTGTAATAGGCATTAATGTACAAAGCGCATACAATCTAGGATTGATTGCTAATCTAGGGTCATTCTTTGCCGCTTTGTACTATTTTCGATACGAGGCTTGGGGAGTCGTTAAAGCCCTCAGGCATCC
>JAJZEE010000063.1 GCA_021805735.1 Bacillota bacterium | reverse complement strand
GCCGCGACGGCGGCAGCCTGGGAGTTATACCGCTGATTGACCAACAGCGTGGTCGTTGCCTGATAAGTGGGTTTGATGACCTTAAAACTCACAAATGCGCTTGTCAGGGTGGCCACCGCGGTAATCGTGACAATCATCCACAGCCACCGCCGGATCACAGCCCAGTATTCTTTTAACTCCATAAGAACCCTCTCTCGCTCGTCCGCTCGATGTTCACGCGGCCCAGCACCGTAGATTTTTAAATCCGGCGTTACGCTTACTCGTCGTCATAGACTCAACACAAGACTCGCACAACCATAATATCTATTCTCCATCTACAACGGTTCTCCTGTATACATTCACCGAACAAATTGCAAACCTGAAAATCGCCGCAGGAGTATTTTCTTCGCGGTTGTTGGTGCTGCGCAGCAACATGAAAGTCTAATCTATTGTCTCCCTTCTACTCTTCACATATTTACACTGGTGCCATATAATAAGCTATAGCTAGTATGCAAAGAGATCGGCTCACTGTCAAGAAGACATTTGAGAGAATTGACATTCAGAGAGCGGTTGGCGGCCTGCACAACCGTGTTTTTACAGCATCGAGAAACAGGCGACGGAATGCGAGGCGGCCATGATGAGACACATAGACATTCACACACACATTCTTCCGTCACTCGACGATGGACCCACTGCAGTTGCCGATGCACTGGAACTGGCGCGACAGTTCGTGAGGAACGACACCGACAGGATATTCGCCACACCACACGGCTTCTCCACTGTATACCATGCCGATCCGGAAGTCTCTCAGGCGGCGCTCACCCGCTTTTCCAAAGAGGTCAGGCGAGCGGGGATCGATCTGACCGTGCGTCTTGGCATGGAGATCCACTATCATCCGCGAGTTGTGCAGACCATCCTGGAAGGCCGAGCGCTCTGCCTGGGATCTGCAGACACGCAGCGCCGCTATGCGCTCATTGAACTCCCCGCGCGGGACTGGCCCACTGAGTTGCCTGAGGTAATCTACGAACTCGCCCTGCGAGAGATTCAGACGATCATCGCGCATCCGGAACGAAACCTCGCTGCGCTGGCCAGAGAACAGCTGATCGATGAAGCCCTGGCCGAAGGTGCGTGGCTACAGCTCACCGCTGGATCGCTCACTGGCCAGTTCGGCTCCGCGTGCGAACGATTGTCGCGTCGCTGGCTCGACGCTGGCAAGGTCCATGTGATTGCCAGTGACGCGCACGACCCGCGAGTCCGCCAGGCTGGCCTTGCAAGGGCGTTTGCCAGACTCGACGAGTGGGGGTTGTCTTCAGCGGGCGAGCAGTGTCGACGTAACGCCGAGACCATCTGGCGCATGACAACGTAAACGTGTCAAGTTTGTCATATGTTATCGCAATGTTCGCCACAGAATCTTCTAATCTTGTGATTTATATCTTGACAGTGATTTCTTCGGTTGTATAGTAGTTTTAATGAACTGAGCCACAGCAGAGAATGATTCATAGAAAGAACGTCGCAAACCGGGGTGCTGGATCTTGATGGGGGAGAGATTGCGGTTACTCAGGGTCACACAGTACATATTGCAGATGATCGCGCTCGTCGCGAGCCTGCGCCTGGCTTATGAGTTGTTTTATTTCATCGAAGGCAGGCCGCCTTTCGAACTGACGTCTGCCGACGGCTTTATCACGTTTGGCGCGCTTCTGGTGGTATGGGGGGTGGTGTTTACCATCGCCAGGGAGAGGCGGCCAGACATCACCAGTCCGCTGCGCAGCCACATCAAGGACAAAGTGCTGTTGTCCATCCTGGCGATGCTGATGTACAGCGGACTGAGTTTCATGCTCAAATTCACGATGCTAAGCAGGCTGGTCGCCATCGCTTACGCCGCCGCCGTCTTCATCTGCTTCATCCTGATCGTGGTGATCATCAAAGCGGCGCTTCGCTTCACGCGCATCCGCCACTCGTGCGTACTGGTTTTGGCGCGCACCGATCTCACGCAGATCGAACGCATCCACAGAGAAGTGCGGGCGGCGGGACTGGAGCTTCAGGGACTCATCGCGGACAGTCCGCATCCGGGTCTGCTTCCTCATCTGGGCCAGTTAAAGGATCTGCCGTCGTTGCTCGAATCCACCACGATCGACACGGTGCTGTTGCATCCTTTTCTCGAATCGGGAGACATCGAACGCTGCGTCGGTGAATGTCAACTGCGCGGCATCCCTGCGGAACTGTTGATTGGCCACCTGTCGCTGCAGGCGGCGACGCGCGAGGTGGTGCAGATGCCGTACGGCACTGCGATTCGTTTGCTGCCCCATCGCACGACACTCATGGCCCTGCTCCTCAAACGCGTGACCGACATCGCAATCGCGCTCATCGCGCTGATCATGCTGTCCGTTCCCTTATTGATCATCATGATCCTCATCAAGACGACTTCGGGCGGACCCGTGTTTTTCGTCCAGCGACGCGTTGGCCTGAATGGACGGACATTTCCCTGCCTCAAGTTTTGCACGATGGTGCCAAACGCGGAGGAACTCAGGGACCATCTGCTGCATTTGAACGAGATGTCGGGGCCCGTCTTCAAGATCAGAGACGATCCGAGGGTGACTTCCATCGGACGCGTCTTGCGCCAAACCAGCCTGGACGAGCTTCCGCAACTGCTCAACGTGCTCTTGGGGCACATGAGCATCGTGGGACCTCGCCCTCCCCTTCCTTCGGAGGTGGAAAAATACGAATCATGGCAGAGGCGGCGACTGTCTGTGCGGCCCGGCATCACCTGCCTGTGGCAGATCGGCGGGCGCAATGAAGTTGACTTCGACGAGTGGATGCAACTCGATCTGATGTACATCGACCAGTGGTCGTATCTGCGCGACTGGTGGATCATGTTCAAGACCGTTCCCGCCGTCCTGTTCCGACACGGAGCCAGTTGATCTGTCCGCGCATGGGGGCAGCGCGAAAAATAAGCGCCATTCGACATTTTTACAGATAATTCGCTCTTGCGAAACAGGCGTTCTAGCGGTAGAATGGAATCTATTGGAACTATGATCCTAGTTGGGGGACGAGGACATGGAACAGTACGTATACATCTGCAAGAAATGCCACATGCCCAGCCACACGCTGTATCCTTCCCACGCCTGCCGATACTGCCACGGGAAAAACTCGCTGGAACTCGTCGGCGTGTTTGACGATCAGGATCTCACCAAGAGACTCGACATAGAGCACAGACTGGAGTCCGCCCTGCGCGCCCACGACGCGCAGGGATGATCGCTGCGCTGTGTCGCTGTGTCACCGTGGGCGGCATCGGTCGGCGTGATGGGTGCGCCGACCGACGCCGCTTTGACCTGCGAGCAACTATCTCACTCTCCCCGTTCCGCATACATCCAAGCCCCATGGCACAGCGTCCGCGCTAGCGATGAATCGGCCGTACACTGACAGCCAAAGAACCCCAAAGTGACGCGACTAACCTCTCCCGGAAGGAAGAGGTTAGCGGCGCTGAAGCAAGATCAAATTTTCTTTAAGGTCAGTAACCTCCTATTCATAGTATAGTCATAGCGACTACTAAACTGAGGAGGGTTTCCTATTCTGAATCATCGCTTGCATCCCATGTACAAAAAGGCATTTGTCGCCGTGTTGTCCATGCTCAGTGTATTCGTCCTGTCAACGGGCGTTGCCTTCGCAGACTCCAGTATGCCTACCTTTCAGGTCGGGCAACAGGTGGATCTCTACACCTTTGACTGGTCTTCTGCGACAAGCGGATTTTCAGTCACGTTGGGTTCTGCGAACATAGAGGCGTCTGCTGCCCCTACCACCGTGTCAGCGACTGTAATCAAACAGACGCAGGCCTCCGATGGAGGCTATATCGATGAACTGCAGATCACTCTGCCGAATCTGGGAAACAGTAGCGGGGTCATGAACGCCCTGATCTCTATCAATGCGGGTGCGCTCGTGACAAGATTCCAGCCTGTGCAGCCTCCCATCACCGGCGGATACGGGGTGAACTTTAACTACGACGCCACGCCACTGGCGGGACAGCTCCCCGAAGTTCCAGTCGCGGGGGCGTTGCCCGCGGTCATGGTCGCCGCGCTGGGCGGCATGTGGTTCTTGCGCAAAAGACGCCTGTCAGGACAACAGTAAGGCACTGACACCGCAGCTGGGGGACGAGGACATGGAACAGTACGTATACATCTGCAAGAAATGCCATATGCCGAGCCACACGCTGTATCCTGCCGACGCCTGCCGGTACTGCCACGGGAAAAACTCGCTGGAACTCGTCGGCGTCTTTGACGATCAGGACCTCGCCAAGAGACTCGACATAGAGCACAAACTAGAGTCCGCCCTGCGCGCCCACGACGCGCAGGGATGATCGCTACGCTGTGTCGCTGTGTCGCTGTGTCGCTGTGTCGCTGTGTCGCTGTGTCGCTGTGTCAGCTTGACTGGCGGCGTAGGTCGGCGCCATGGGCCCGCGCACAGCCGCTTGGACCCGTCAGTCAACGCGCTCTTCGCGCCTACGCCCGTTGTCTTTACGCCATCTCGTTCATGCGATCGAGCACCGTCTCTAGCTCCTCGACCCTCAGCGGCCGATGAAAGTAGTACCCTTGCAGTTCACCGCAACCGTGCCGCCGCAGGAACGCCACCTGTTCGGCGGTCTCGACGCCCTCGGCAATCACTTTCATACCGAGACTCTGACCGAGTCGCAGCATCGCGATGAGAATGCTCTTCGCGCGCCTGCCGCCTTTGAGATTGGCGACAAATGACTGGTCGATCTTCAGTGTGTCGATGGGAAACTGATTGAGATAGCTGAAGGAGGAAAAGCCTGTACCGAAATCGTCGATGGAAATGTGCATGCCCATGTCATGAAGAGCTTGAAGCGACGCCATGGCGACTTCAGTATTCTCCATCAGCAGCGTTTCAGTGATCTCAATCTCGAACCACCGTGGATCGATGCCCGCCTCCTGAATAATGCCTGCGACAGTATCGACAAGATCGCTGTCCTGAAACTGGCGCACGGACAGATTGATACTGATGGGCAGCGGCGCGCGACCGATCTCTTCCCAGTGCCTGAGTTGAGCGCACACTTGGCGAATCACGTACTGGCCGATCGGGCGAATCAGTCCCGTTTGCTCGGCCAGAGGGATGAAATTGGAAGGCGGTATGTCTCCCATCGCACTGTGAGTCCAGCGCAGCAGCGCCTCCACGCCTGCGATTCGGCCGGTGCGCGTGTTCACTTTAGGTTGATAGACAAGGTGCAGTTCACCCGCGTCAAGCGCCTTGTGCAGTTCCTGCTCCATGTAGATGTGAGAGAGCGGCGCGTCCTCGATCTGCATCGTGTCATGATAACACTGAAATCCATTGCCGCCTTGCGACTTCGCTCGGTACATCGCCGTGTCGGCGTACCGCAGCAAGTCGGCGACCGTCAGACAATCTTGCGCAAAGAAGCTGACGCCGACACTGGTTGTGACAAACAGTTCGTATCCGTCAATGACAAACGGACGACTGGAAATCTCCGCAACGATGCGGCGCGCGCAATCGGTCGCTTCCTCGCGATTCGCAACATCAGGGATCAGCACGGTAAACTCATCGCCGCCGAGCCTGGCCGCCAACGCCTTTGTCGCCACGCACGCCTGCAGTCGTTGCGCCACGTCTTTGAGCAGCAGATCGCCAAGATCATGGCCCAGGGCGTCGTTGAGAATCTTGAACCGATCAAGATCGAGAAACAGCACTGCGAGTTTTCCTTTGGAGCTATGGGCGGTTACGACGGCGTGTTCCAGCCGTTCGTGAAACAGCCGTCGGTTGGGCAGTTCCGTGAGGTAATCATAATACGCCATATGGTGGATCACGTGCTGCACGCGGCGGCGCTCCGTCATATCCCGAATGATGATCAGTTTCGCTGGTCTGCCGCCATACATGACGACCGTTGACTGTACCTCCACGTCAATCCGGGAACCGTCGAAACGAACCAGCGTGTACTCGTTTGGCGACAGCGCGTCGCCGGTCTGCGTCCGCTGCCTGAGCGGCGGTGTCTCGGATTCCTGATAACCGGAAAGCACGAAGCGATCGAGGGGCTGTCCGATCAGTTGCGCGACGTCGGATGCGCCGGTCAGTTCCCGCCCCGCGTGATTGACAAACTCAATCACGCCGTCGTGCACAACGGCCACCATGTCCGGGAGCAGCTCAACCAGCACCCGGTAGCGGGCCTCGCTTTCACGGAGTTCCTCTTCCGCCCGCTTGCGTTCGGATATATTGCGCGCGATCGACAGCACTGCGCCCCGCCCGCCGATCTCGATGAATCTGGCGTTAAACTCAAACGGAATCTCCTGGCCCTCGCCTGTTATGTAGCCACCCTCAAACGTCACCTGACCGTCCGTAAGAATCCGCTGCATCACCCGCTTAAGGTGACCCAGCCGATGCCTGGGCGTAATATCGGTGGGCTTCAGGGCCGAGAATTCGTCTCTTGTGTACCCGAGCAGTTGAGCCGCAGCAGTATTGACGCCGACATAATTCTCGGGCAACCCGTCTTCCGTCAAGCCAAAGATGAAAATGGGATCATTGGCATAGTCCATCCATTTGAGCAAATGCTCCGAACCGACAGTTAACTGGGCTTCCATAGATTCCCCCAACCGACACGCTATACATACCTGACGTGCTCGTATAATGTAGTAATAATATAACCAGTGCCATGATACTATGACATTACTTTCATTGCCATGATACTATGATATTACTTTCATTGCCATAGCTATTTTCCTGCGCCGTTTTCAGGCCGCGCGGCGCTGATGCCACGCGGCCTCGATGACACTGCCCCCATAAGGCTGCCTCGACGACGTTGCCGCTATCCGACGACTTTGCCGCCCGCGTTTGGCGGCAAGTGAATCGACGGTAGGTTCGACAGTTGCAGACGGGTCGTCATTTCCCTGTTTCCGCGATAGAATGTGACGGTGACGGTCTGCCCCGGACGATCTCGCATGAGCAGCATCTGTAGACCCGAGACGCCTGTCACCTTGACTCCGTCGACAGCGACAATCACATCGCCGTGTCGGAGACCCGCCGCTTTGGCATTGACGCTGTCCACCTGATCGATCCACACGCCCGAATGCACGGGAACATTCGGTCGCAGCGCTTTAGGCAAGGCGGCCAGTGAAGCGCCCGCGATGCCGATGGCGGCGTGAACGGCGTGGCCTGTGGCCACCAGTTCGTCGGCGATGAGCTTCACTTCATTGCTCGGAATGGCGAATCCCATGCCCGAAAACCCGGTGGCGACGATCTTGCTGCTATTGATTCCGATGACTTGACCTTGCACGTTCAGGAGCGGTCCTCCGCTGTTGCCGGGGTTGATGGCGGCGCTTGTCTGAAGTACGGTTTCCTGTCCGAGAGTCTGTCCGGTCGCCACATCCTGCACGGGCATCGTGCGCTCTGTCGCGCTGATGACGCCGACTGTCACCGAGTCCGCAAAGGCAAATCCGGCAGGATTGCCGATCGCAATCGCTGGTTGCCCCACATGAAGGGCCGATGAGTTTCCAAACTCCGCCACATTGCCCGGTTTGATATCGGACGCCGGCACCTTCAGGACCGCCAGATCGGTGTACGGATCAGTGCCCATCACACGCGCGTACACGTGCTGGCGCTGATTGATCACGACCTCCACTTTGTTGGCGCCTTCCACCACGTGATTGTTCGTGACGATGTAGCCAAGCCGACTGAATATCACTCCGGAGCCCACCGCCGCCTGCTGCAGCTGCGGACCCGACGCGTTGGAACCGGGCTGATCCTGCAGATTGATGACGCCAACCACGGACGGAGTCGTCCTCTTGACCGCGCTTACGATCGGATCATTGACTGAAACTGTCGCAATGGATGTTCCCTTTTTCAAAGTCGCGGACTTGACCGCTCCAGGTATGTAAGGTGTCGCGCCATTGGCGGCGTTGCCGAGCGGCACGGGCAGATAGCCGCTGTTCACCAGAGCCCGCAGACCAACGAGCGTCAACGCGGATCCCACCATTGCGGATACGACCGCTACTGACGCAAGCGCGCCTAAAGAAGATCCGACGTAGCGGCGATGTCGTGTTCTTGACAAAGGCTCTTCCGGCATGCGATCTGATTCGTCTGACACAGCGCTCCACCTCTGTTACACTGATTGTCTCTCCAGTATACACATCCCTTGGATTGAACACACCAAGGATACTCGCCGCTAGCGGCGCGCATAGCGGCGATTGAATAAAAATCCTCCCGCCATCAGCAGGGCGACCGCCGCGATTCCCGCGAACAGCCAGGGCTGGGCGCCCCCCATGACGCCCTCATACAACAGCGCCGTCGAAGCATAATAGGGCGCAATCGTCACCACAGCCGTCCACAGATACGCGGTAAACGAGATTCCGGGAAGGACACCGACCGCATAGTTCACCAACATGGCGGGCAACGGCAGCAAGCGCGCGATCAGCAGCCCGGCAGTGCCCTTGCGCGATATAAAGTCCTCCACTTGCCGCAGTTTCGAAGAATCGACCAGTGTTTCCAGCAACGGTCTGCCGACATAACGCGCAATGGCAAAGATTGCGACCGCGCTCACGCTGGAGCCGATCCACGCGTACAGCAAACCCAACCATACGCCATAGACCTTCAGGAGGATCAGCAGCAGCCCTTCGGAAGGCACGGGAGTCATGCACACAAGTGCCATCAGGAGAATCGCGGCAAGGATGCCAAACGTTCCCCAGGTGTGGATGACGCCCGACAGTTGATTGTTCTGATCCAAATAAAAGAAGGCCGCCACCGAGAGCAGCGCAGCCGCGACAAGGATCGTGACGCGGCCCTTGCCGATGCGCGTCCTGATCATCCGCCATGTTCCCAGGCCCATTCGCAAATTTCCTGTTCCCTCCGCATGTTCCGCGCGCCTCTGCACAAGACATCCCACGCGCATCCTACCCCGATAGACGAAGCATTGTCCGCGAGTGTTCAAACTCGTGGCGGGGCGAGAAAGGGAGCGCCTCACGAAACGGAAAAAATCGCGCGCTGAGCGTTGGGGAAAGTTCCCGGATTCCGAACTATGATACTCTGCAAGAGTATATCCTTTCCCACAAAAAACACTCATTGATAGGCAGAATCATGATCAGTGTGAAGTGACAAAATCCGCATCCAATGTTCCTCCCGATAAGCCAACGCCCTGAATCCACGCCCAACTCTCAGACTGTAGAGACGTGCTCCGTGAGGACCCGTTCGCGTTTCTATCGCTTCCCATTTTAGCCCACTGTCGCGATACACCTGACTCCATGTCATATCGGACAATTTGCGAAGCGTTCCTAAGATCGCGAGTTGCTCTGCCTTTTGCAACTGGAATAGTCCGTGTTGAAAGACGGGATTATTGAGATCAAGACGCACACTCGGATCATCGCCCATCTGTAATTCGCCTTTCGAGATCATCCAAATTGGATTCAGTCGGAGAATTGTGTTTCGCCCATTCAACTGCTTCTTCGATGTTACGTTTCACGTCCGGATTGAGTAACCATCTTTCGCTGTCAGGAACAAACTCTCCCATCTTGATCACCCATACTCCAGGCTCAACCTCATCCACAATCACGAGCCGCCCTGCATATTCTTTGCCAAGTGAAATTTGACCGTTGCTGCCAATGGTCTTAACCGATTGCACGATTTTCGCCCCCATGACCCCAACGTGTGGTAGTGCCTTATTATAGCACGAGACGGTCGTTGTTCATCCACTTTTGCGATGGGATGAACGGACGTTCCATACCCCTCGCCCCCTTCCGTTTCCGGCTCAGGAGGAAGGCGGAAGTTCCCTTCCGTTCGCAAGTATGCCATCCATTTAAACCGGACTTCGCGATACATCCGGGCTCTGTTTGGTAGACGACAAAAAACCCGCACCGCTCTGGCCGGGTTTGTGATCGAAGAGACGATGAAGCTCCCTTCGCCTGGCGACGGCACGCGCCTAGGCGGGGGTTTCTGCCATCGCTGCCGAACTCAGTTGGACATCTCTTTGCGAAGCCGTTCCACTTCTTCAATGGACAATCCAGTCACCTCAGACACCAGCGCATCGTCCATGCCCTTCGCCAGCATCGCCTCGACCCGGCCTTCCCTCAATCCTTCCTCGTAGCTTTCCTCCATGATCTCCTGTATTAATGGTATCTTTCGCATGATTCCCTTCAATTGTTCTGACGAAAACCCGCGTTCCTGAATCGCATTGGGAACCTGTGGCCGCACAATTTTGGTGACTTTGATTTGATCGCCGTCCGCCAGCCCCCACTCCTTCAGGCCACCTGCATTGATGAAATCTTTCAATCCGACAGCCATTAACTTACGCCATTCATCGTCCAACACGATCCCTCTCCCCAGAACAAAATGCACAACAACACCTGAATTATGCGATCACAACATCGAAAATCAGCATAACTGAATTCAGTTGGACATCTCTTTGTGAAGCCGTTCCACTTCTTCAATGGGCAATCCTGTCACCTCAGACACCAGCGCATCGTCCATGCCCTTCGCCAGCATCGCTCTCGCCACGGCTAATGCCTTCTTAGTTTCGCCCTCCGCTTCGCCTTTCGCAAACTCTTCCTCTGCGATTTCCCTTACTATATAAGTTGACTTAGAGATCTTCCACAATGGCACCGGACTCCATCCTGACGCAGAGGCGGTCAATAATCTTCGAACGGTCTTTCATAATCGACTCCATGAAGGCATGGACATTCTTTCGAATCTCCGCGACCGTATGGTAGAAGACGTTGTTCACGACGTCCGATTTGAGCCACTTCCACAGCCCCTCCACCACATTGAGCTGAGGACTGTACGGAGGCAGGAATACGAGCGTCAGTCGTTGGTTTTCGCTCAAGAAGTCCTGCAGGAGCTTGGCGTGATGGATTCGGGCGTTGTCCAGAATCATGGCAATGGTCCCCGTTGGGTACACCTCCAACACCTTGTTCAGGAATGTCAGAAACGTCTGCGCCGTGTAGTCCTCGTGTTCTTGCCATACCACTTGCCCGGTACAGTAGTCTACCGTCGCCAGCAACTTGACACCGCGATGCTTCCCCGTGGTCTTGATGACACGTTGCTTCCCCTTTTCAAACCACGTGCGTTGGATCGCTTGGTAGTCGCGGATCATGCTCTCATCTTCAAACAAAAGATGACGAATTTCGCCATCTTCAGCCCTTTTTTAACACCGGAAACACCTCTTCGACAAACGCTTGCTGCTTTTGGGGATCCGCTGCCGCGAGGGTGTAGGTCGGTCTCGTGTAGCTCATATTCATCCGCTCCATGAGTTTCGATGCGCCTCGTAGCGAATACTGGAAGCCATATTCGCGTTCAATGTGCTGCGCGATGATTTCCAGGGTCCAGTTGAATTTGGCAGGGAAGCCTACGTCAGCTGGCACTTGGTTGGTGATCACCTGTTTCAACTCATCCCGCTGTTCTGTCGTAAGCCGGCATGACTTCCCGGGGGCGTACTTTATCTCCAGTCCCTCAAGACCGCTGCGTTTGTAGGCGCGAATGTACGTGCGGACGGTTCTGTCTGAACGAAAGAGCATCTGCGCGATTTGCTTTACGGGTACCCGCAGTAACCACAGATGAATCGTCTGCAGGCGTTCGTACATTCTGCGGTCGTTCGTGCGCCGAATATGCTCTTCGATCTCTTCGATAGCCGACTGGATGTCCATTTCCTATCACCGCCGCTCGATTGGATACAGTTGCATTCGACGGTGGTCTCGTGAATCCTCTTCGACAAGTGGAAAGCGTCCTGTTCAACTTATATAGATCGACCATGTTTTTCAGCCTCACTTTCAACCGTTCTTTTTCATCGGGGTCAGAAACCGCGCGCTCGTGCTCAAAAACCACGCTGCCGTCAGCGACTGCTCATCACGATCCGTAATTCGCTCAATGAGCGCCATGCAGCGATCGATCACGTTCCTCCGGCTTCGCCCTTTGTGTCTCATGTGCATCGCGAACGAAAGCTCGATCCGATCCTCTACAGCGTACAGTGGAACGTCTGCGCGAACCGTTTGTCTTTATTGTGTGCACGAGAGGTCAATCCTGCATCAGTACAGGTCGAACATATTGATCGCTACACCCGATTCTTTCAGATAGGTAAACAGTTGTGCGCGGTGGTGGAACGCATGGGTCACAATCTCAACGAGCCACTTCGCCTGCGTGGAGCCGTGCTCCATATAGAACGGCTTGCTCTGCTTATGAAGAAAATCGTGTTCACTAAGCCCACTCATGTAAGCGCTCAGTTCGTTCAGGCCATTCTCCATGTTGGCGCGCATGTGCGGCGCATCGGACGCAGACAGCGCCTGTTCAAGAGCGTGAACCTCTTCTTGCGAGCGCTCCTGCAGGATGGCAAGGTCCACCAAAGGGATCTGTGTGAGGTGATTGGCCAGTTCCAACACGGTGCGCATCTCTTCCCTGGGGCGAAAACCCCAAAGCTCAGGCGTTACCTTCTCCAGCAACGCGCCTGTCGTGCGCACCGCCAACGCCAATTCCGCCATCAGCAACTCTCGGACAGTCGATGTTTCACTCATGGACCCCGCTCCGTTTCAAGTTTGGTCGTGTCTTGACACCATGCGCCAATGACCGCTCAATAGATCGAGTCAGACACCGATGGACATAGACCAAGTGTATGAGAGGAAGCCGTTGCCTGTCAAACTGTTCCTTTCATGAACTGGCTGCGATGCCTCTGTCTTGATCCCAATCGCAACCCGGGTGCATCTCAGCATAGATTCGTTTCGACTTCCGTCATGCGGGTGGCGAAGCAGCGACGCTTGATGGAGTAGGCCAACCCCCTCGCCTTCGTTTCAAAGAGACGATAAGACGATTTCCCCCTGCTCGCTCACACTTCCGAACTCCAGCGAAAGAAGCGCGCGGCCAACACACTGCTGACTAAGCATAGACCCGCCAGCACCGCGACGTCTGTCATGTGACTCGTGATTGGCGACACATTCCACGTCTGGCGCAGCAAATCAATGACATAATACAGCGGCAAAGCTCTGGCCACACCCTGAAGGAATTTCGGCATAAAAGCCAGCGGGAACGTCGCGCCCGACAGAAACAGCATAAGATTCAACAAAAGCGAACTCACTGCGGCCGCCGTGCGTGTGTTTCTTGCGAGCGAGGTGAGCAACAGGCCGAACGGAAAGAGCGCGCACACAGATAGCGCCACAGCCACAATGGTGCTTGTCAGGTGCTTGGGCGCATTCAGATGGAAGGCCAATGTTCCAAATATAAACACGACAGCGGCGCTCATGATAAAGACGATCAGTCCATATGCGATGTGGGCCATAAGCACCACCCACGGACGCAGCGGCGTCGCCTGAAACCGCCTGAGCACACCAGATTCACGATAGCCTGTCAGTGTGGTGCCAAGCGTAAAGAGCGATGTCGTGAGCAACTGGACCGCAACCCAGGACGGAATATACGCGTCGCTGTAACTGAATCCCTCGATTTTCTGATTCCCGAACATGGCCCCAAACAGCCAGATCATCAGAACGGGAAACAGAAATGTCCAAAACACCGCCTGCTTTTCTCGAAAGAACAGTTTTGTTTCGACGGACGCCAAGCGCAACAGAGCATTCATGCCGTTTCGCCCTCCAGACTCAGATTGACAAAGAGGTCATCCAGACTCCCGACTTCAAACCGAAAAGCTTCCATCGTCCAATGTCTCTCGTGCGCAACCGCAAACAGGTGACGGCTGATCTCCTGCAAGTCGGGCGCATACACCCACACAGCGTCACCGTCGCGATGCGCCCGTTCGACCGAGGGCAACGCCGAAATCACGCTCAAGTCCGCCTCTGCGGACGTAAACGTCAGACATTTGGGGGCGGCAAACTGACTCACGAGCCTCTTTGGCGTGTCCAGAGCCGCGATCGCGCCTTCGCGAAACATGGCCACCCGATCGCACAGCCGCTCCGCCTCTTCCATGTAATGAGTGGTCAAAACGACCGTCATTCCCTGAGTGCGAAACTGTTGAATCAGCGCCCAAATGTCTCGTCTCGCCTGTGGATCAAGGCCTGTGCTCGGTTCGTCCAGAAAGAGAATGTCGGGCGCATGCAGAGCTGCCAACGCGAGTGTCAGTCGCTGTTTCCATCCGCCCGACAGTTTGCTGAACTGGCTGTTCATGTACTGCCCAAGTCCCAGTGTCTCAATGAGAGCGGCGCGGTCGCCCTTGCGTTCATAAAATGACGCGAACAGGTCGAGCGCCTCGCTTACCTTCAGCCGCTCCTGAATGGACGTAGATTGAAACTGAATGCCTATGCGCTGGCGCAGAGACCGCCCATCCTTTTTCGGGTCGAAACCCAGCACGCTCACTTCGCCAGCGGAGCGTTCGCGAAGTCCTTCAAGGATTTCGAGCGTCGTCGTCTTGCCCGCGCCATTGGGTCCGACAATGCCAAATATTTCTCCCCGCGCAACGCGGAAGCTGACTCCTTTGACCGCCTCCTTGCTTTTGTACGATTTGCGCAGATCATTCACCACAATCGCCATGTCCATCTCTCAGTTCTCCTCATCGGGCATTGTTTATCCATAGCCTCAGCCTCAGACTATAGGAACCAGGGGCGGTTTGGCAGTGTTTTCTATCAGCCGTGGACTATGACAGGTGTCATGGAGATCACATGACATCAAAAGTGAGAGTAGTAGGCCATGGCGCTCTGCGCAAACCATCCGCGCAGGGTATACTGAGATAGAGCGGTCGCTTCCGGTCGAAGTCATTGACCGTCAGCCTCTGTCATTCACTGCGCGCATAGCGAGGCGATAGACTTGTTCCCCAAACACAGCCGAACATGGGCCTATTTCTATCTCGCCAATCTGATCATTCCGGCCACATTCCTGTTTCTGTCGCCAAGATCGATGCAACTCTTCGGTGTAGCCTTGCTCCTGCTCTTTGCCATCATATACATCGCCTCCTATCGGTTCGGTACGCGCTGGCGTCTGTTTTGCGCCGTCTTCGAAACGATTCTCGTAATGGTTATGGCCGGCGCCCTGAACGCTGGCTACTATTGGGTGGGGATCTATCCGTTCGCCTTGCTGCACGTCACTCTGACAGGGGGAAAACGGCGGCTGGCGCTGACTCTGGTGGCGTTGGCGTTTCTGGTGCAGATCCTCTTTCTCCTGCACCTAAAACACATCGCAATGGTGACCGCGTTGCCTTACCTCGTCCTGGGACTATTTGGCCTGTTCTCCTTTCTCCTCAGCATGCGCTTTCAGGAACGCAATGTCGCCGCCACGGACGCGCTAAAGGCGGCAAACCAGGAAATCAAACGCCTCACGGAACTCGCCGAGCGCGATCGCATCAGCCAGGACCTGCACGATGTGATGGGGCATGAACTGTCCATGATCACGCTGAAGGCGCAACTCATCGAGCGACTCGTGGAGCGCGATCCCGATCGGGCGCGCGCGGAAGTCCGCGATGTCGAACAGGCTGCGCGCAAAGCGCTCGCTCGCGTGCGCGAGTATATCGCCAACATTCGCAGGGCAAGGCTTGATGAGGAATGGAACGCGGCGCTGCAACTGCTCAAAACCGCCGGCATTACGTGTGAGTCTCCTGTGCCGGACTTCACTGCCATAAGCATTGACGAAGCGAGCGAAACACTGGCCATGTGCCTGCGCGAGGGCGTGACCAACATCACTCGCCACAGCCACGCGACTCACGCCCTGCTCACTTTGCAGCGCAAGGACGACGCGCTCTCCGTCGTGATCGCAGACAACGGATTTGGCCTGCGCAAAGAGGCGCCGGACCGCAGTGTAACCGGGCGCAGTGTCAGTGTCGGTGAGGGTGTCCGCGCTCGCCGTGGCGTCATGGACCACGGGGAACGGCCGACATGTCCGGATGACGGCGTCATGGACCACGGGGAACGGTCGACATGTTCCGATGACGGCGTCATGGACCACGGGCAACGGCCGACACGGTCCGACCGCCAGACAGGACTTGCCCCGGCGTTTAGCGCGCGGGAGGATCCCGCGACAAGCTGGCCTGTCGGCAACACGCACGGACTAAGCGGCATGCGCGCGCGCCTCGACGCCGTCGACGGAACCTTTGCCATCTGGTCCAACGGACGTGCGCTGCACGCCGAAGGAACGGCCTGTCCGCCCTGCGTTCCCTGGCGTCGTGGGCTTGTATTGCAATTTTCCGTTCCGACCGTGCTGAAAGTGACAGTGAGCGGGGAGGCGATGCAGTGATTCGTGTCATGATCGCAGAGGATCAGGCGTTGGTGCGCGGGGCGCTTGCAGCATTGCTGACTCTCGAAGACGATATCGAGGTTGTCGCGCAGGCCGGCGACGGTCGTCAGGCGGTTGAACTCGGCAGCGCCCAGCAGCCGGACGTCGCCCTGGTGGACATTGAGATGCCCAGGCTCAGCGGTTTGGAAGTCGTGCGTGAGTTGGCGACAGTCGCCCCACAGTGCAGAGTTCTGGTCGTGACGACCTTCGCCCGCGCCGGCTATTTGCAGCGAGCCGTACAGTTGGGCGTCTGGGGATATTTGCTCAAAGACGCGCGCATCGAAGAGTTGACGGCGGCGATTCGCACCGTGCACAGCGGACGCAAAGTGATGGCCCAGGAACTGATGATCGAGGCGGTGACAAAAGCTAATCCACTCACCGAACGGGAAACGGAGATCCTGGGGCTCGCCAAACGCGGCCTCGCCACGAAGGACATCGCAAAGCGACTCTACCTGTCTGAGGGTACAGTGAGAAACTATCTGTCAGACGCGATTTCGAAACTTCAGGCGCAGACACGACAGGATGCGATTCGCATCGCGGATGAAAACGGGTGGCTGTTGTAGCCCTCGCTTCGCGTGACCTGCCGAGGCTCTGTCCCATATACATCCCAGACGTTGCGCGGCGCAATCGCAGGAATGAAAAACTCTCGTGAGGAGTCATATGCTGCGCCCGTCGCGAGTTCGGCGCAGCCGTGTTTGAGCAGGGGCACAGCATATGAATCCGATCGGCGGGAACCAGCGTACTTTCCGGGGGAGGAAGCGCGTTCCTCCCCACGGCTACATATTGGACAGCGCGAGATTATAGTGCACTCGCCCGATCGCCGTCGCGAGCATCGGGGCGATGGGCAGAACGTGAATCGGAAGATCCTTCATATGCGCAGGCAATGGCAACGTATCCGTGACGATCACCTTGCGGATGGCAGGGTGCCTCAACCGCTCATCCGCGGGCGGCGAAAATACGCCATGCGTCGCGCACAGCACGGCGCTCTGCCTTGCGCCCATCTCCATCAGTATGTCCACGACCTGCGTGATCGTTCCGCCCGTGTCTATCATGTCTTCGATCACGATGGGAGTTTTGCCCTTGACATCCCCGATCAGATGGGTGATGACCGCTTCGTTGTGTTTCGGGCGCCCCTTGTGCATGATGGCCATGGGCAGATCCAAAATCGCGGCAAACTTCTCCGCTGTCTTGGCCCGACCGGCGTCAGGAGACACGACGACAGCGTCCGTCAAGTTCATTTTGCGGACTTCGTCCCCGAGAACATGCAGTGCGGTGAGGTGATCAAGAGGAATGTCGAAAAAGCCCTGAATGGCGGCTGCATGCAAATCGACGGTGATGACGCGATGAGCTCCCACGGAGGTGAGCACATCCGCGACGACCTTTGCGGATATGGGTTCCCGCGCTTCGCCCTGTTTCTCCTGCCGTCCATACCCAAAATAAGGAATGATGACATTGATCCGACCCGCTGAACTCCGTTTTAACGCGTCAATCATCAGCAGCAATTCCACAAAGTTATCATTGATGGGCGGTGAAAATGACTGTAGTAAGTATACATCCACGCCTCTGACGCTATCTGGAAACTGTGCATATAATTCACCGCTGCGAAACTGAGACAGATGGACCTGCCCCAACTCTACACCCAAATACTGCGCTACTTGGCCCGCCAGTTCCTGATGCGAGGACCCTGCGTAAAGGCGAAACGCCCCAGTTCCCAGTCGCCCTTCAACCATGGCAGCGTCCACCCCCTATTTGTACCCACATTGGAACACGCGAATACAGAATCCGCTTTCACCTGTAACTTTAGCATCTATTCGCGGGATTGTGAATGGCCCTTCGGCCAAAACTTTCGAATCGTTTTCGACGATGTGGCGGCTCCTGAGTGCTCTGAGTGCTCTGGACGCTCCTCGACCGTGGCCGCGGCGCAACAGTCGAACGGTCAGCGCAGCTTCCCGTGGCTGTGGCGCAACAGTCGAACGGTTACCTGGGTTCCCTGCCCGACAGTGCTTGCGATCAACAATTTGCCGTGCATGCCGTCCACGATCCGCTTCGCAATCGCAAGACCGAGGCCTGTCGATGGGCGTGCCACATCCAGCGGCTCAACGCCAGAATCTGCAGATTCCTCGTTTACGGCGGCGTCTTCCTCACCGCTTCGTGTGCGCGCGGCCTCGCCCCGTACAAATCGTTCGGTGACTTTGGCCAGTAACGAAGGCTCCATGCCTCGACCTGTGTCAGCCACTATCAGGTCATAATGCTGCCCTTTTCGTTCGAGGCGAAGGGACAGTGTTCCCCGTTCCGTATATTTGCGCGCGTTGTCCAGCAGGATGAGCATCAACTGTCGCAATCTCGAAGGGTCGCCCAAGACGATAACATCCCGATCGATCGCGGCGGTAAACCGGACGTCGCTGTCTTCGAGAACAGGTTCATAGAGACTTGCGATTTCACGGCACAACTCGGACAGGTCGACAGGTTGCAGCGACATTGTTCCCCCATGCGCGTCAAGATGGGCCATGTCGAGCAGTTCCTCGACAAGTCGGCGCATCCGCTTTGTCTCGGCATAAATGGGCGTCAGCCAGCGCAACGCCTTGTGCAGGCTGGCGTCGTCGTCGGTGTGGCGAAGCAGCATTTCAAAGTTTGCCTGGAGGACCGACAGCGGAGTTCTCAGTTCGTGAGACACGTCGGCAATCAGTTCCTGCTCCCGCACGCGCGCCGCCATGATCGGTCGCAGCGTCCATGAGCCGAGAAAGTACGCTCCTGCGATGGTGCACGCGATGCCCAGGATTCCAGCCAGGAAAAACAGATCGGCCAACTGAGTCAACAGTTCGTATTCCGGACTGACATCTTCCAGCACCTGAATGCGTTCGCGTACGCCGTAGTTGACGATGGTCATCTGCAACACATCATAGCGCGCGTGCGCGGTCTGGATCGTGACACGAAGCAGCGGGGCGTCATACCCAACCGCCAGCGTGCGCAATTTGGCCAATAAGTCTGGCGTCATCATGGTACTCATCTGCAGTGTCGGCGATGATGATGACGCGCCAACACGCCAAATCGCAAACAGCCTTTCCTGATCGGGGGCGACCAGTTTACCCGGTTCACCCATCACGCGTCGTGGTTCACCGAGATCCACGGCCTGATCGGCAAACAGATGCAATCGCGCGTCAATCGCGCTGGCGCTCGCCTGCGCTAACAAAACATAGACGAAGACCGACAGCAAACTCCAAATCACCGCCAGTACGACTGTGCTGACAAGCGCCAGTCGCAGGCGTTGTCGCCGCATCAGCCGCGCGTCTGCAGGCGATAGCCGAGTCCGCGCACGGTTTGGATGACCGGGCATCCGTCACCCTCCAGTCGTTTGCGCAGTTTGGACACGTAAGTTTCCAGAGTATTTTCAAGCACGTCGGCCTCATAGCCCCAAAGACGGTCCATCAACTGCTCCCGGGTCAGCACCTGCCGTGGGTGTCGCAAGAACAACTCCAGCAATGCAGCCTCCTTTGGCGGCAACACATAAGTGTCAGGACCAATCGACACTTCCCGGGCATTGCGCCGCAGAGTCACGGCATCCACGCCGATCGTATCGCCGTCGTCGCCAAAGACATCATGCCGACGCAGAAGGGCGCGCACTCTCGCCACAAGTTCTGTGGTCGCAAAAGGCTTGACCAGATAATCATCGGCGCCTGCGTCCAGACCTTTTACACGGTCCTCCACAGTGGCGCGGGCGGTCAGCATGATTACCGGTACTGTCTGTTTGCCGCGCCGCAGTTCCCGCAAAAGCGCAAACCCGTCTATGCCGGGAATCATCGCGTCCAGTATGACGGCGTCGTAAAATCCGCTGGCCGCAAGATGCAGACCGGTTTCCCCATCGCCCGTCCGCGAGACATCGTACCCTTCTTCACGCAACAACTGTTCGATAGCAACCGCAAGCGCCGTATCGTCCTCAATCACCAACAGTTTCAGCATCACTCACTGTCCCCTCGATAATCAGCATAGTCATCAGCAGTTGGAGCATCACTTACTATCGTATATGGCCACGCTAACCGTTCGGTTGCGTCAGGACCCGTCTCAGGGGATACGTCCGTCCACACCAGTACGTCGTCCGCGCCGCCCGCTTCGGCGACGTTGCCGTCTTCCGTCACCACCAGCACTTTGATTCCCGTCTCTATCCTGCCAGGCAGGCCGCGCAGAAAAATCACCTTGGACATCACCTCAGCCTTTGTTGGGCGGTCCGTGATAACCGTGACTGACGCCAACCCGCAACCTCCCGATGTCATCGTTGCGGGATCGATCAGGTGATGGCGCTGGTTTCCGTCAGGCCCCAGCCAGCGTTTCTTGCTCGCGGCCGATGTACAGACTGCCCCGCGACCAGCAACCTGCAGCGTCGCCGCCAATCGGGCGGCGTCAAAGGGCGATCCCACGCCTATGCGCCACGGTTCGTCTCCTGATCCGGTTCCCGCGTACACGATGTCGCCGCCGGCCGACAACAGGTAGTCGCGCGCGTGTTGGTCGAGGATTGCGGCAGCTCGTTCCAACGCATAGCTTTTACCGACGCCGCCCAGATCAATCGGCGCATAGAGCAGCACAGACTCATCTTCGGGCCACATTTTGACACATTCCTTGCGGGTCATGCCATGCGCCCCCACAGCCACGTCAAACGCCGCGCCCTGATAGCCCAGGTCATGGAGGGCGGTGATTACGCGCGGATCAAACACGCCCTTTGTGGCGTGATAGGCGTCGACAGCCAGGACAATGGCCTCCCACAGTCTCTTTGACACAGGCTTTCGCTGAGTCAGGGACTGGTTGAGGCGAACTAACTCACTGTCTGGTAAAAAACGCGACAAGGTACGCTCACACGCAGTAAACTCGGCCTGCACCAACGCCGCCAGATCAGCATCCGCCGCTCCCGAAAACAGTGGTCTTGCGATCAGTTCTACGCGCGAACCAAGCGCCCGAAACGACGAGCGCACCCAGTTCGCGATTTCTGTATGTCCGCTCATCCGGCCTACTCACGTCCTTTTTTTTGCGATCGACCATTGACGCACTGGCCGCGGATTGCTGTTCCAACAGCTTCTCTATCTGTTAGGACGGCCGAATCAGCCAAAATGTTCTCCAGGTGTGGCAGAGTTTCGCTTCATCGCGGTGATATCGCGCGGTGTTTCACCTCCGCCCCCTGTATCCTCACCCCGGAAAAGTACCAGCCTAGGCTGAAAAAATGCTGAATGACCGCGAAGAAACAGCTGAATGACCGCCAAGAGACTGTGGTATCATGTTCTCACGATTGGTCGCTATAATAACTGAAGTAACTAACGCAACTGTGATCGGAGCTGGCGTACCATGACCACATCTTCGTCAACGAGCGCGGCGTCGGTTCCTGTACATCGCCTGACGCGCGCGTTGACATTCCTGCTCGCCTTTGGCGCGGCGGTCGCCGTCGCGAATCTGTACTATTGCCAACCACTGCTGGTGCTGATGGGCCGCACATTTCACGAATCCTCCGCGCAGATGGGACTCATCCCAACACTCACGCAAATCGGCTACGCGGCGGGATTGCTGCTCTTGACACCGCTTGGCGACGCGCTGCCCAAGCGCGGTCTCATTGTGACCCTGTCCATGCTCTGCGCTCTCGGGCTGGTGGCGATCGCCTTCTCACAGTCGCCGTTTCAACTGGCCGCATGGAGCTTTCTCGTGGGAATGATCACCATCGTACCGCAAATCATCGTGCCGCTGGCGGCGAACCTTGCGCCGCCTGAAAGACGCGGGCAGGTCATTGGCACCGTGATGGGCGGACTGCTGCTTGGCGTACTGGCTGCGCGAATGGTCAGCGGCGCTGTGGGCGCAGTGCTTGGTTGGCGCGCCGTGTATGACCTCGCTGCGCTGGTGATGGTGCTGCTGGGGGTTCTCATGTGGCGGCGCCTGCCCAAACTGCCCGCGCAGTGGACGATGCATTACGGGGCTCTCCTCGCGTCGTCGTGGGGATTGTTGCAAAAACAACCACTGCTGAGACAGTCGAGTGTCATCGGGGGATCGCTGTTTGGCGCCTTCAGTGTATTGTGGACCGTACTCGCCTTTCGCCTGTCTGCGAGCCCGTATCACTT
>JAJZEE010000062.1 GCA_021805735.1 Bacillota bacterium | reverse complement strand
CAGAGACAGCGAATCGAGCGCCTCATCTGTCACCTGCTTGCGGTCGCGCCGTCGAAGAACAACGAATGCCGCCACCGCTCCGCCTCCCACAACCAACAATGCAGTCACAGCGCCGATCGCCAACGGCGAGCCAAAGAATGTTCCCGCTGCTCCACCGACCGCCGCCACCGGCGCAAACGGGATGCCCAGCACGGTGACGCTGGGCGCCGCCGCCCCGGTCGCCCGCTGCCCGGCTGCGGTTAGCACATAGGACTGGATTTCACGGGAAAGCAGCGCGGTAAGCGGAACCGCCGTCGAGTTGACCATGACGCTGACCGTATATCCCTTAAGCTGAATCGGATCAAAAGTGGTGGCTGTATTGGTGTAGCTATTATCGTAATTGGTTGTTGTGGAACGATTCGATGATGATCCCCCGCTGCCAGTTCCAGTCGCGCCATAAGTGGGAGTGTTGATATTCTGCGTCGCTTGCCCTCCGATGCCTCCAACCGTTCCGCCGCCGGTGCTCGATTGGGAGTTGGTCTGGCTGGACAGCGCGGGCCCCGGTGACACGATATGTTTCTGTTGCGTCTCCCGATTGAACGTCACATTGGCATGCACCACGACCTCGACGTTGCCTGGTCCGACCAGTTTGATCAGACTGGCCTGCAACTGGTTCGCCAACGACGTTTGCAACTGCTGTTGAAGACTCAGTTCCGTTTGCAGTTGCGAAGCAAGCCCGACACCCGCGCCGGAAACTTGCGAACTCGACAGGGCGTTTCCGTATTGATCGACGACACTGACATTTTGCGAACTGAGTCCCTGCACGGCGTGGGAAACCAGTTGCTGAATTCCGAAGATTTGACCGGGCGCCAGTGTCACGCCAGATCCCACTGTCAAAACGACGGAGGCCTTGGCCCCCAGATTGGCGGTGGGGTCCAGGAATGTCTGAGGTTGCGGCATCACGATGTTCACTTGCGCATTCTCGATGCCATTGATCGACTGAATCGATTGTCCAATCCGTTGTTCCAGGACGCCAAGCACCTGCAGATTGAGTTCCTGCGACGTCATGCCCAGCAGGCTTCCCTGTTGAAAAATGGAACTGTACTCCACGGTGCCGCTTGCCGGCAATCCGACCATCGCCATGTCAATCCTGACTTGGTCCGCTTGCGCCGCAGGCACCAGAATCGCATTGCCTTGCAACTCGTAGGGGATTTTCATTTGCTGCAGCTTTTGGGTGATCTGTCCAGCCGATTTGGCCCCGAGATTCGCAAACACTACCTGATAATCAGGATTCAAAAACACAAGCGACAGCACCAAAGCGGTGACAATGCCGACGGCGGCAATTAACTGCAGGTTCCTGCGCTGTCGTGACTCAAGCCCTTCATAGTAAGACCTGAAGCGTTTCAGCCACGAGGCTAAAGTTGGGTTCATCCGATTCCATCACCTTAACGCCCTCATCTATACTTGCATACTCATGATCTGATTGTAGGCGCCTATGACGCGATCACGGACTTGCACCGTCAGGTCGACCGCCAGTTGAGCCTGCGTCGCGGAAATCATGACATTCGCAATGTTCGGAGCGGTGCCGCTCGCCAAAGACAACCCCTGCTGCATGCTGTTTGCCACCGATTGATTGACGGAACCGAGCGCCTGCTCCAACAAGGAACCGAATCCACCAGGAGCGGAAGCGTTGGCACTTACAGCGCTGCCTGTCGCAACTGGCGTCAGGAGCGGGTTCTGAGTGGGTTGAATGACCATCTGTCACCCTACTTCCCTAAATTAATCGCCTGCACATCCATAGCCTTTGCCGCGCCAAACGCGGTTACATTCGCCTGATACGCGCGCGTTGCCGCGATCATATCGAGCATTTGAGTCGCGATGTCCACGTTTGGCATCTGCACATAGCCGTTTACGGCGTTTGGATTGGCAGGGTCGTACACGAGCTTGAATGGAGCAGAGCTCTGCACAATCGCGCTGACCTGGACGCCCTGAGTCGCGCCGCTTTGTGAGGCTGTCAGCGCGCCTGACAGCGTCGCGCCAAAACCGCCAGAAGCAATCGGGCTAAATACCACTTGCTCGGCCCGATAAGGACCCCCTTGCGGAGTTCGCGCCGTGTTGGCGTTGGCGATGTTGTTCGCGATGACATCCAACCACGTACGGTTAGCCGTGAGGCCAGATGCGCTGATGGACATCCCGCCAAATAGTCCCAAAGTGATCAACTCCCCGCCTAATCTGGTACTGTCAAGCAGTTCGTACGAGGAAAACAGGAGTATGTTTCACTAGTTCCTCGACCAACGAATGCACGTCATCCCGTAATTGCGGTGCGCAAGGTCGCAAACTGATCCTGCAAATCCTGGACCAGGGCCCCATAATCGACCTGATTTTGAGCCAAGGCGCTCATCTCCGCATCGATGTTGACGTTGTTGCCATTCGCGCTAACCTGAGTCGCCGTATCTGTCGCGACAACCGGATTCACGCTCGAAAACGGCGTCGCGCCACCCAGGTCGCGCGCATTATTGGCGAACATCTGCAGGCCGGGCGTTGAGGTCAGCCCATAGGCAGCCAGACGAGCCTGCAACAGGCTGTCAAAGTGAACCACCTCGCGCTTGTAGCCAGGGGTGTTCACGTTGGCAATGTTGTTCGCATACACCTGTTGCCGCAGTTGACCAGCGTTAAGAGCCGACTGGAGCGACGTCATGTAAAGCGAATCGAGTGTCGACAAACGGGCATGCCCTCCTCTCTGTCGAGTCATCTATTATCATTCAACAAAATTCGCCAATCCCCTGCATATTCGGAGGTGGAAAAATGACAAAATTCGACCTCGCCAACAAACAAGGATCGTCTGCGCTCAGAAAGCACACAGACGATCCTTGCGGCCCACGACGCCGATGCAACTCACCCGCACTCCAGGAACGAGACGCACACAAAACTCGCGACGATTTAACGATGGCGCACCTTATCAAGTTGCGGCAGCAATTTATCGTTTAGAATCTTAATATACGTTCCCTTCATGCCAAGGGACCTCGACTCGATTACACCTGCGCTCTCCAATTTGCGCAGCGCATTTACGATGACAGAGCGCGTGATCCCCACACGATCCGCCACCTTGCTTGCGACAAGGAGTCCCTCGCGTCCATCCAATTCTTCGAAAATGTGTTCAATGGCCTCCAGTTCGCTGTACGACAGAGAGTCCACAGCCATTTGCACGACCGCCCTGGATCTTGTTTCCTCTTCGATTTCATGGGCGCGTGAGCGCAGAATTTCCATGCCCACAACCGTCGCGCCGTACTCACCGAGCAACAGATCTTCTTCGGTAAACTGTTGGTTGAATCGGGCAAGGATCAGCGTTCCAAAGCGATCGCCGCCGCCGATGACCGGAACAACGGTCGTATACTTCAAATGAAACATCCGGGTGATGTCGTCCGGAAACAGACAGAAGGGATCCTCATCGGCAATGTTGGCGGCCGTGGTGTCGTGACGCAACAGATCGGTGTTGTAGTCGCGCGGAAACACCCTCTGCTTGAGAACGTCTTCATTGGTTACAGCATGTTCGAATTCGTGCACGATCGCGTACCCGAGAATTTTCCCCGTGCGCGATACCACAAAAATGTTTGCGGCGATTACATCGCGCATAACTTCAGCCATTTCCATAAAATCAACAAACTGACCAGCCCGTTGCAAGAGACGGTTTATTCGCCTGGTCTTAGTCAGCAGATCCATAAGTAAGCCTCCCTGTCACAATATAAACTGGCTCAGATCCCGATTGCGGGCAATTGAGCCAAGCTTTTCTTCCACGTACTCCGGAGTGATGACAACCTCCGTTGCGCCGATATCAGGCGCAGCGTACAGCAGATCCTCGAGTACGCGCTCCACGAGCGTATGCAGGCGCCTCGCCCCGATATCCTCGGTGCTGGCGTTGACCTCTGTCGCAATTTCCGCCAACCTGCGCACCGCCTCCGGGAGAAACGAAACGACCACGTCTTCGGTCGCGAGCAGAGCGACATACTGAGTGAGCAGCGCGTGTTCCGGTTCGGTCAGAATGCGTTCAAAGTCCTCCGCCGTCAAACTGGATAGTTCGACGCGAATGGGAAAGCGCCCCTGAAGTTCTGGAATCAAGTCCGATGGTTTCGACATGTGGAACGCCCCTGCTGCAATGAAGAGGATATGATCAGTCTTGACAGGACCGTGCTTCGTCATAACGGTGGATCCCTCAACAATCGGCAAAATGTCGCGTTGCACCCCTTCGCGCGACACATCTGCGCCTCCCCGTCCCTCTTTGGTCGCGATCTTGTCAAACTCATCAATAAAGATGATACCCGCTTCCTCAGCCCTGCGCACCGCTTCCGACACCACTTCGTCCATGTCGATGAGTTTCTGGGCCTCTTCCTGAGACAGCAACTTGCGCGCCTCAGATACAGTCACCTTGCGGTTTTTCTTACGCTTTGGCATGAAGTTCCCCAACATCTCCTGCAAGTTGCCGAGACCTTCAGCCCCCATTCCGGGCATGAAATCGAGCGCCGGAACGTTCTGATCCTCAACCTGAATCTCGATCACACGGTCATCAAACAGCCCCGCGTCGAGATCCCTCTTGATCTGAGCGCGTTCTCTCCCTACCTCATCGGACACTTCCCGGCGGTCAGAGTGGGACTGATACAGCATCTCAAGCGGATTGCGAAACGTGCGATCGCGGGCAGGATCAGGCACCAGCGCTTCGAGAATGCGCTCCGTGACGCGTGCTTCCGTTTGGCCCGACACGGATTGGAGGCGCTCATTCTTGACGGTGCGAATCCCTGTCTCAACGAGATCCCTGATCATCGAATCAACGTCTCTGCCCACGTACCCGACTTCCGTGAACTTGGTCGCTTCCACTTTTACGAAAGGGGCGCCGGTCAGTTTGGCGATCCGCCGCGCAATCTCCGTTTTGCCCACGCCGGTCGGGCCGATCATCAAAATGTTTTTTGGCGTGACTTCCTCTCGCAATTCGGCCTGTAGTCTGGAACGCCGGTACCGGTTTCTGAGCGCAATGGCCACCGCGCGTTTGGCGTCCTTCTGACCAACGACGTACTTGTCAAGTTCCACCACAATCTGGCTCGGAGACAGATTTTGCACAGCCGCATCGCCCCTTGTGACAGTCAAATCTCTTCGACTACAATCTGATCATTGGTGAACACACAGATCTCACTGGCAATGGCCAGCGCTGCATTGGCTACTTCCCGCGGCGCAAGGGTCGTATGGCGGACGAGCGCCCGTCCGGCGGCAAGCGCGTATGCGCCTCCCGAACCGATGGCGCATACGCCGTCATCCGGTTCGATCACTTCACCTGTGCCGGATATCAGGAGCAAATGGTCTTTCGACAAAGCGAGCAGCATCGCTTCCAGTTTGCTCAGCATGCGATCTGTACGCCACATTTTCGCCAGTTCCACGGCGGCGCGGGGCACATTTCCGTGAAATTCCTCGAGTTTTTGTTCGAAGCGTTCGGACAGAGCAAACGCGTCTGCCACACTCCCCGCAAATCCAACAATGACCTCGCCACGGTACAGGCGCCGCACTTTCTTCGCGGTAGCCTTCATGACCATGGCATTTCCAAACGTGACCTGACCGTCGCCCGCCATGGCCCCGCCCTGTTCTGTTTTGATCGCGAATATCGTTGTCGCGTGAAAGGCGTCCATAGAATACTCCCCAACTTCGGCAAATTTGCATCACGCCCAGCGAAATCACGCGCGTGGATGAGTCGCTTCATACACCCGCAACAGATGGTCCTTGGCTGTGTGCGTGTAGATCTGGGTCGAAGACAGACTTTGATGCCCCAGCAACTCTTGCACAATGCGCAGATCTGCGCCGCCTTCGAGCAAGTGGGTCGCAAAAGAATGACGAAACGCATGAGGCGTTACGTGTTTCCCGACTGCAGCCTGCTGAACGTAACGGTCAATCATCCGCCGCACAGACCGATCAGTCAGTCGTGTTCCGCGACTGTTGACGAACAAAGCGTCTTCATCGCGCTTGGCGAGTACTGGGCGCGCATACTCCAGATATGAACGCAAGGCCAGTTGGGCCGCTGTGCCGTACAGTACGATACGCTCACGATTACCCTTGCCGATAACTCGAACTGCTCCCGCAGACACACGAATATCAGCGGCCTCGAGCCCCACGCACTCCGCGATCCGGCATCCTGACGCGTACAGAAACTCCAGCAAGGCGCGATCACGCATTCCGAGCGGTTTGGTGACGTCAGGCGCCGCCAAGAGATGAGTCATTTCCTCAACATAAAGGAACGCGGGCAATCGACGGGCCATTCGCGGCGCCCTTACAGCTACGGCCGGCGATCCCTGCAGCCTGGCTGATCGCACCTCGAACCGGTAAAAAGTGCGTATGGCGCTCAGCTTTCTAGCCATGGTGCTTCGACTCAGGCCAAGTTCCATGAGATGTCCAAGATAGTGACGAATCACGGTCGGTGTAACGGCGGCTGGCGCGCTTCCGACATGCGCCGCGAATGACGCGACGTCGTTCAGGTAGGCCGACACCGTGTGCCGGGACACCACGCGTTCCGTATTGAGGTATTCGTCGAACGCATCAATGGCCGCTTGCCACTCCCAAGGCAACTCTATCTTGAGCGAATCGTCCATGGCGGTTCCTGACTCCTTTGCCAAAGAACACGTTGCAAGTCAACCGTACAACGGCAAGCGTATCGTAACACGTCACATTGAGCAGTCGCAAGCTACAAACCGTTGATCTGCATAAAATTCTGAATTGTATCAAGCGCCGTTGTCACAATACATTCATTTTTTTCCTTTTTGCTATGGAACTTTCTGTCCGGCGCCGGGAGCAGGCCAAACGTAGCGTTCATGGGTTGAAAATAACGCGCGTCAGCGCTTGTGATGTAATGAGCGAGGCTGCCGATCGCAGTTGTCGGCGGAAATATGACAGGACTCTGCCCCCTTGCCATCCGCGCCGCGTTGACGCCTGCGACGAGTCCGGACGCCGCTGACTCCACGTATCCCTCGACGCCCGTCATCTGTCCTGCAAAGAGCAGTGATGCTCGCTGCTTAGTTTGATAAGTTGGCTGAAGCACCTTTGGCGAATTGAGGTACGAATTGCGATGCATGACGCCAAAGCGAACGAACTCTGCCTGCTCCAATCCGGGGATCAGCCGAAACACGCGAGCTTGCTCCCCCCATTTCAGGTGCGTCTGAAAACCCACGATGTTATACAGCGTCGCCGCGGCATTATCCTGGCGCAATTGAATCACCGCGTGTGGATTGCGGCCCGTACGGGGGTCAGGCAGGCCGACCGGTTTGAGCGGGCCAAACAGCATGGTGCGCGGACCGCGTTTCGCCATAACCTCTATAGGCATGCAGCCCTCAAAATAGATTTCCTTTTCAAATTCATGCAACGGAGCAGTTTCCGCTTCAATCAAGGCGTGGTAGAACGTGTTGAACTGTTCTTCAGTCAGCGGGCAGTTCAAGTACGCCGGCTCCCCTTTGCCGTACCGTGACGCCGCATACACTTTAGAATCGTCAATACTCGATCGCTCTATGATCGGCGCGGCGGCATCAAAAAAATAGAACGATTCAGCACCCGTGAACGCCTGAATGGAAGCGCTCAGGGCTTCTGACGTCAATGGACCGGTCGCAACAACGGCGATACAGTCAGAGGGCACATCCGATATCTCCGTTCTCCTCACTTCGACGCCCGGGTGGTGTTCAAGGACGTCCGTAACGACCCGCGAAAACGCTTCACGATCAACAGCCAGCGCCCCCCCAGCGGGCACAGCCGTCTGATCCGCCGCGCGCATGATAAGCGAATCGAGCCGCCTCATCTCCTCTTTTAAGAGACCGACAGCATTGGCGAGACTCGCGGCGCGCAAGCTGTTCGAACAGACAAGTTCCGCAAAGTCGGAGCCACGGTGAGCCGGGGTTCTCTTAACGCCTCTCATCTCATAGAGAGTGACCGGAACCCCTGTTCTGGCAATCTGCCACGCGGCTTCAGAACCTGCCAATCCTCCGCCCACGACCACCACTCTTTGTAGCATCGTCACACACCCCACAACCGCTCAATCGGTGGCTTCAGCGCGCATCCTGCGCAATCTCCTGGTGCTTGCACTGTGGATTGGAACACGCCAGCACTTCCTGGCCTGTCTTGGATTGCCGTTTCCTGACCATGGGCTCTCCGCATACCTTGCAATTGAATCCCGCGGGAGCATCCCACAATACATAGTTGCAGTCCGGATAGCCTGTGCAACCAAAAAACTGCCTGCGTTTTTTCCCCCGTCGCTCCACAAGAGGCTTCCCACAGCGAGGGCAGTTGACGCCAATCTCCTTTAGGATGGGTTTTGCATTGCGACACTCCGGAAAGCCAGGACAGGCCAGGAATTTGCCGAACCGCCCATGCTTATAGACCATCTGACGACCACATTTTTCGCAGTGTTCATCCGCATATTCCTCTTCGAGCTGAATATGTTCCATGCTCTTCTCTGCGACTGTCAGGTACCCCTCCAGGTTATGGTAGAAGTCCCCTAACATATGAACATAATTGCTCGATCCGTCTTCCACATCATCGAGCTGTTGTTCGAGATGGGCAGTAAAGTCCACATCCACGATCGTCGGGAAGAATTCTTTCATCAGATCAACGACAATTTCGCCGAGTTCAGTCGGCACAAACCGCTTCTCCTCCAACAGGACATATCCGCGTTTTTGGATCGTGTCGATGGTCGGGGCATACGTACTCGGTCGACCGATGCCAAGCTCCTCCATGGAGCGAATGAGCCGCGCCTCCGAGTACCTGGGAGGCGGTTGTGTAAAGTGCTGTTCCGGCTTGAGCCGTGGTCGCGGTTGCAGCACCTGGCCTACCTGAAGCTCGGGCAGATATCCTTCTTCATCTTGCTGTTCATCAGTGGCCTCAATGTAAAGTTTCATAAAACCGGGAAATTTGATCTTCGACCCATTCGCTCTAAACAGCGCCTGCCCTGCGGCAATGTCAACCGTCATCGTGTCGAGCACTGCTGAAGCCATTTGGCTGGCTATAAAGCGCTCGTAGATCAGTCGATATAATTTCCACTGATCGCGACTGAGCACTTCCTTGAGAGAATCCGGATGACGCGACACCGAGGTGGGACGAATCGCTTCATGCGCATCTTGGGCATTTTTCTTCACACTGTACTCACGCGGTTTCGGCGGAACATACTCTGTTCCATATACGGCCTGAATGTATTCGCGCGCCTCCGCGAGAGCGGTCTCCGAAATCCGGGTGGAATCGGTCCGCATATAGGTGATCAGCCCAACCGATCCTTCCTTGGGCAAATCAACCCCTTCATAGAGTTGCTGGGCGATCGACATCGTCTTTTGCGGGCGAAAGGAGATTCGGCGCGCCGCTTCCTGCTGTAAGCTGCTGGTTGTAAATGGCGGAGACGGATTGCGTTTTCGTTCGCTCGCCTTAACGGCGCTTACCACAAACTCCGCGTCGCCAACCAGCGCCAACAGTTTCTCGACTTCCACCTGCGTATGAAGCTCCGCTTTGCCCTTTCCATACCCGAAAAATCCAGCCTGGAACTTCTCGCCATTCGCTTGACAAAGAGCGGTAACCGACCAATATTCCTGCGGAATAAATCCCCGGATCTCCCGTTCGCGATCCACAACCAGACGCACCGCTACAGACTGCACCCGCCCGGCTGACAACCCCCGCTTAACCTTCTTCCATAACAGCGGGCTGATGCGGTACCCGACCAAGCGATCGAGAATCCGTCTCGCCTGTTGAGCGTGAACAAGGTCCATGTTGACCGCGCGAGGGTGTTTAAAGGCATCTTTGACGGCCTCTTTCGTGATCTCGTTGAACACCACACGGCATGGTCTTTCAGGATTCAGTTCGAGGCTCTGGGCCAGATGCCATGCGATCGCTTCCCCTTCGCGATCCGGGTCAGCCGCCAGGTACACCGCCTTCACCTTCCGGCTTGACTCGCGCAGTTGCTTCAGAACATCACCCTTGCCGCGAATCGTGATGTACTTTGCTTCAAATTCGTGTTCGACGTCCACGCCTAGTTGGCTCTTCGGCAAATCGCGAACATGGCCCATGGATGCTTTAACCAGATAGCGGCTACCCAAATATTTCCCAATCGTCTTCGCTTTTGCCGGCGACTCGACGATGACTAGATACTCTGCCATCGTTCCCCTCCTCGCCTTCCTGAATTCACCACATCTTATCACTCTCCGCAAAGAGTATGCAAACAGCTGCTTATGAGGCCTCCACCAGCACTTTGGCGCCGGCGCTCCTCAGTGACTGCTCGCCAGAAAAAATCGTCCATCAACGCCGCGCCTGATTGATCCCTGCAGTTCCAGCATCGTCAGTCGCGCGCCGAGTTCAGCCGCAGTCAGGTGGGCAAAGGCAGGCGCCGCAAGAAGGTCACTGACGGATTGGGTTCCGGTTCCCAGTTCCCTCAACAATTCCGCATCGACGGCAGAAACAGGCGAACTGCTTCTGGCGGCTGTCGTCACGGACGGATCAGACGACCGCGCGCGACCGCTCAGTTGCGTCGTGATGTCCTCTGTGGACAACACCGGTGTCGCTCCCGCTGCAATCAATTCATTGGCGCCTCTGGAAGTCGCGCTGAAGATCGAACCCGGTACGGCGTACACATCGCGATTCTGGTCGAGAGCGAAAGCGGCTGTGATGAGAGACCCGCTCCGGCGGTCTGCTTCCACCACTACCACTGCCCTGCATAAACCACTAATTATGCGGTTGCGCTGCGGAAAATGATACCTGTCAGGACCAACCCAAGGAAGAAACTCACTCAGCACGGCTCCTCCCTCTCCCGCGATTCGATCCGCCAGTCTCTGGTTTTCCGGAGGATACACGCGGTTCACCCCAGAGCCGAGCACCGCCACTGTACATCCCGGAGCGGCCAGCGCTCCCTCATGCGCTGCTTGGTCGACCCCGCGAGCCAGACCTGAGACAATCTGCATACCAGACTGCGCTAACGCGCGACTAATGTCAAATGCGACTTTGCGACCATAGGAAGTGCACTTGCGCGTGCCTACGACAGCCACACCGCTTGACGGAGCCGTAAATACCCCACGATAGAACAAAAATGGCGGAGGAGTCGCGGTCTCTTTTAACAGCGGTGGATACTCATCATCCGTGTCAAGGACGTACATCACGCCTGAAGCCTCGACGCGCTCCACGTCTCGCAGGTATCTGGCGTCTCGCAATGCGCCGCGCAGACTGCGGACAGACTCTGGGGAAAGTCCAAGCGCCTGCCAGTCCCGCTCCGCGCACTCCCTGGCAGCTTCCCATGTCGCCATGGACTCCTGCAGTCTGCGCGCCCTGCGCAACCCAATGCCAGGCGTCTCAAGGAGAGTGATCCAATAGAGCAACTGTTCGCGACGCACGATCCACACTCCTCTCCCAACGCCCCCTAGCATTGTGCCAGAGCTGCATGGTGCGCGCCACTCCGAAAGTGAAACAATACCGTTAAGAGTCGACTCCCGAAGGAGTCGACTCACTCTGTCATCGATTAACTTGCGCGCACTCGGTTCACTCTGCCGTCGACTGTCCTGCACGCGATCGGTTCAGACCCGGCACTTGGCAAGCAGGTTTCGCTCTTCCAGCATTTTGACTAACGTGGCGCCCATCTCTGACGGCGTATTGGCGACCTTGATGCCAGCGTTTTGCATGGCGGCGACTTTCTCGCTCGCGGTGCCCTTGCCGCCAGAAATAATGGCCCCGGCATGGCCCATGCGTTTTCCCGGAGGCGCGCTGCTTCCGGCGATGAAGCCGGCCACCGGCTTTTTCATGTGTTCCTTGACGTACGCCGCAGCCTCTTCCTCCGCGCTGCCGCCGATTTCACCGATCATGATGACAGCCTCAGTGTCAGGATCCTCGTTGAACATCCGCAGCACCTCGACGAAATTGGTGCCATTGACCGGATCGCCGCCGATGCCGACCGCCGTTGACTGACCGATCCCCTGCACCGTGAGCTGATACACCGCTTCATAGGTCAGCGTGCCGCTGCGGCTGACCACACCGACATGACCGCGTTTATGAATATAGCCTGGCATAATGCCGATTTTGCATTCTCCAGGGGTGATGACACCGGGACAATTGGGGCCGATCAGCCGCGTTCCCTTGCCTTCCAGATACCGCTTGGCCGTCACCATGTCGAGGATCGGAATTCCCTCTGTGATGCAGATGACCAGCTCCACGCCGGCATCCGCCGCCTCCATGATCGAATCCGCCGCAAACGCCGGCGGCACGTAGATGACAGAGGCGTTTGCGCCGGTCGCGCTGACAGCCTGCTCCACCGTGTTAAACACAGGAACGCCTTCGACAGTGGCGCCGCCCTTGCCGGGAGTCACGCCCCCCACCATGGCGGTGCCGTATTCAATCGCCTGTTGGGTATGAAACAGGCCGGTTGCCCCTGTGATGCCCTGGGTAATCACGCGCGTGTCCCTATTGACCAAAATACTCATGGAAAACTCCCCCTACTTCACGAGCTCGATGATTTTTTGGGCGGCCTCAGCCAATGAGTCCGCAGATGCGATCTTGAGCCCGGATGTCTGCAAGATCTGCTTGCCAAGTTCCACGTTGGTGCCTTCCAGGCGCACCACCAGAGGACGGTCCAGTTCAACCTGGCGCGATGCGGCGACGACCGCGTTGGCAATGATGTCGCACTTCATGATGCCGCCAAAGATATTCACCAGAATGCCCTTCACGCCGCTGTCCGACAGGATGATCTTGAACGCTTCCGTCACCTTTTCTTCCGAAGCGCCGCCGCCGACATCGAGGAAATTGGCGGGTTCCCCGCCGTAGAACTTGATCGTGTCCATGGTCGCCATGGCCAGTCCGGCGCCGTTGACCAGACAGCCGATATTGCCGTGCAGGGCGATATATGTCAGATCAAACCGGGACGCTTCAACGTCTCGCGGATCCTCTTCATCCAGGTCGCGCAACGCCAGTATATCTTTATGCCTGTATAGTGCGTTGGCGTCGAAATTCAGTTTCGCGTCGAGGGCCAGAACGTTGCCGTCGCCAGTCACCACGAGCGGATTGATCTCTGCGATCGCGCAGTCATTGTCGACGAACGCCCGATAGAGCGCTGACATAAACGCGGCCGCCTTATTGACCAATTCGCCCGGAATATGTATGGCGTACGCCAATCTTCGCGCCTGAAAGGGACGCAGTCCCACGGCGGGATCGATGGTCTCCCTGACGATCTTTTCTGGCGAATGCGCCGCCACTTCCTCGATCTCCATGCCGCCCTCTTCTGACGCCATCATAACCACCCGGCCCGCACCCCGGTCCACAACGAGCCCGATGTAGTATTCTTTCTGGATGGCGGTCAGCGATTCAATCAGGAGCCGCTTGACCACTTTGCCCTCTGGTCCGGTCTGGTGCGTCACAAGCGTCTTCCCCAGCAGTTCATCCGCATAGCCCCGAACATCGTCCAGCGACTTCGCCAGTTTGACGCCTCCCGCCTTGCCTCGTCCGCCGGCGTGAATCTGCGCCTTGACAACGGCCCTGCCGCCGAATCGCTCGGCCACCTTGACCGCTTCATCCGCGCTGAATGCCACTTCTCCGTCAGGCACGGCCACCCCATACTTGCGCAGGATCGCCTTTGCCTGGTATTCGTGAATGTTCATGATGCTTCCTCCCAACCTGTTCAGGCGTCCTGCGAACACGCTCCACCGGAACGCCGACGGCATACGCGCAGTCCTGTCGGCATGCGCGCCATTCTAAAGATAGACTACTAGGTAACGGAATTCAACTTTTCACTTTCGCTTGGCAAGACGCAGTTTTACTTGGCGAAACAGCCATTCAGCTGGTGATGTTGGTCCGCGCTGGAATAGCGATGGTTCCTGCCGGTCGGAGTCATATATTGCGCCCCTGCTCAGACACCGCTGTCGCTAAACTCGCGACGGGCGCAATATATGACTCCGACCTGAGCGGGCATTGCGTCCGTGAAGCACACTGCCGGCGCATTTTCTTCCCGGTTGTTGGTGCTGCGCAGCAGCATGAATGTCTATCCCGAAACCAACATGTCCCTGCCGGGCCAGGACGGATCATGCCGGTTTGGTCCCATCATGCGACACTGACCGCAGCCAAACGTGATAAAACACGAACATCAGAACCATCACGGCGCTTGTGGCCGCGAAAGTCAGTCTGTAAGCGCGCCATGTCAGAAAGAGTCCACCTCCCCATACCGACACGATGCTTCCAATACCGCGCATCAATGCGCGAAACGACTGCATGGTGGCGCGGTCGGCGTCTGGCACCGATCCGAGCGCCCTGCTGTCGAACGTGGGCGCGTACACCATATTGACCGCTGAACGGATGAGCAGCAGGGCCGCGAAGGCGATCAAGTCCAAAGATGTCGCCAGCGCGGCGTTGGCCAGACAGACGATCATCAGGAGCGGCCCGAGAATTTTTTCGGCCCCCGTCCGATCCATGATCAGAGGTGTAAGGAACGAGCCCAAGAAGAGGGCGGCCTCGTTCATGGCCAGCACACTGCCGATGACAGGGGCAGAGAGTCCAAACTGCCGAGCCAGCAGGAGATTCAGATAGGGCATCGTAAAGCCGTAGGACAAGCCGGAGAGCAACGCAAACAGCCCATACAGCATCACCGCCCGCGACGGACGCCTGAACCATCCGCCTGTGTTGCGGGGCGCCGCGGCGGTTTGCTTGACCGGGGTCATTGTGATTCGCCCGAGAGGCGCGATGAGAAATATGATTCCCGACAAAATCAGGGTTGACTCATACGGTGTGCGCATGACCGGCAGCAGGCTTGGCAGGACGCCGCCCAACACACTGCCGACGCCGATCATCAGCATGAAGTTGGCGAAGATCACGGAAATCGTGAATGCCCGCTCTTCGGGTTTCACGTAAGCCGCCACAATCGCAAACTCGGTGGCTCCTATCATCACTGCTCCAAGCGAGAACAGCACTTGCGCCAAGCTCACCAGCACGATGCTCTGAAACAGCGGCTGCAACAGCGCTCCAAGGGCAGCCAGCGTCGTTCCAAGCAAAAGCATGCGACTGCGCCCGTAACGATCGGCCAGACGGCCCATGGCCACGGAGAGGACCGTCGTCAGAAACGGACTGATGGAAGTCACAAAGGCAATCGCCGATGAGGAATACCCCAGCGCGCTCAGATGGAGATTGAACAACACGCCGATGATTCCAACGCTCAGTCCATAGATCCCGTCAGTCCATAAAAATCTCAGCATCGGGGGAGGCAGACTGCGGACTCGACGCCAATACTCAACGACGTACAAAGGTGTACCCTCCTTGCCAAAATTCATTGTAACTGTGTCGAGCTTCCGAAACAATTGAGCATCCTGCGGATATCGTGGACATAGACTCGCATGACAGGGGAGACGCAACACGCATTTCTCACACTATAGTAAATGTTATGTAAAATCACACTTTTTCGTCCTTTCACGGCCAAACCGATTGTATTTCAGAGTCAACCTGTTATACTACAAAAAAGGGGAGGGAAGGATTTATGGACTTCTGTTGCGGCACCACTATGACAGCACGGTTGGCACCACTTCAGACGGACGGGGGCGCGCAGCTGACAGATGTTCCCTTCCTGTATTGCCTGACTTGCGGACACACAGTTGTTGCGCCTGCTGTAGAATTCGACGTCGCCATGTACACTCACTATTGCGATACAGACGGCGTCAAACAGGCCAGTCTTTGTGATGTGGTGAACCGTGAAAAGATACAGGCCGTACTTGAGGAGTACCCAGGACCAACTGACACCCCACATTCAATCGCTACCATCGAACAGATTGATCACATGCTCGACGTATGGAATTTTGCCGCGCAGATCGGAGACACGGCCTGGATTGAGGATGTGAAAAGCACCCTGCTCCTTCTGCGTCAGGCGCGATTGCAAACACAACAGTTACAAACACAATCCTAAACGCGATGGCGCCATGAAAACCCTCGACGTATACTGTCTCTACAGGCGGACCCGCTTTCAAAACGGGAATCCGCGCAATCGGCGGACGGTATTCGCCGTACACGTTACAGCTTCTCGGGCCCGACCGACAAGCCGCCTGGATGGCGGCTTTTTGTTTTGGCATTCTTCGATTGTACGCGTTCAGGAGAGGGGTCAGCAATGTGTACGCCAACGTGCAGGGTATCGCGTTATATGGGTTGGAAGGATTCTCGGTCGGAGTAGAAGCTGACATTCATAATGGACTGCCCAATTTTGAAATCGTAGGGCTGCCTGCCTCTTCAGTTCGCGAAGCGAAAGAGCGAGTGCGTTCCGCAATCGTGAACAGCGGACTGGTCTGGCCGCGGGCCCGCATCACTGTCAGCCTCTCCCCTGCGGACTGGCGAAAAGAGGGCAGTGGACTCGATCTGCCCATCGCAGTAGCCCTGCTCATCGCGTCCGAGCAAGTGCCCCCCGTTGGACGCAACGCCATCTTGCTCGGGGAACTCGCTCTCGACGGAACCCTCAGAACATTTCGCGGAGTTTGGGCGGCGACGCAGGCCGCCTACTATCTACAGGCCCAGACCATCGTCCTGCCGCTGCATTCAGAGATTGATCCCCCTCCGACTGAAACGGGGGCGCGTCTATTGCCTGCATCATCCCTGCAAGAGGCACTCGACCTGCTCTTGGGGCGCTCGACCCCAAAGACCGTCGAACGGATACCCATCAGTGACTATGAAGACGCTTCACCCGCCGCCTCAGCCGCAACGCAACTGGATTTTGCGGATGTTGTATCGCACGAGCAGGCCAAGCGCGCGCTCACGATAGCCGCAGTGGGTTCACATCACCTTCTGATGTATGGGCCGCCGGGTTCCGGGAAGAGTATGCTGGCTGCGCGTTTGCCCGGCATACTTCCGCTCATGAGCGAATCAGAAGCTGCTGAGGTGAAACGCATATTCAGTGTTGCGGGCATCCATCCACCACCACGCGGTGTCCGCCCCTTTCGCGCTCCACACCACACCGTAACCGCAACAGGGATGTTGGGGGGCGGCACGCACCCACACCCCGGAGAGGTTAGCCTCGCGCACCACGGCGTGTTGTTTTTGGACGAGTTTCCCGAGTTTCAGCGATCGGCGCTTGAAGGGTTGCGCCAGCCGCTGGAGACAGGTGCGATCACTGTCAGCAGGGCAGCGTATTCCTGCACTTTTCCAAGTCAATTTCAATTTGTGGCGGCGATGAATCCCTGCCCCTGCGGCTATTCAGGTTCAGGCAGCCACGATAGTTGCCGATGCAGCATCCGCGATCGCGAACGTTACCGTGCCAAGTTGTCGGGTCCGCTGCTTGATCGCATCGACATGACGCTATGGATTGAGGGGATAAACTCACAGCACTTGCTGCTGCAACACCATCGCACTCCCAGTGCAGATTCGTCTTCCCGCATGCGCGCTCAGGTCGCTGACGCACGAACGTTCAGACTGGAGAGGGAAGGTCGACTGCAAGAAACGACACACGGCCTGCCGCGCAATCCTGCCGGTTGGCTCCGTTCGTATGATATCGCGCAAGGAGCTGCGGAGATGCTGTTTCGCGGCGCCCAGTCGCTCCAGTTATCGATTCGCAGCCTGCACAAGGTGGCGAAGGTGGCGCGATCGGTCGCTGATCTGGAGAGGTCGACTCAGGTCACTGAAAATCACGTCGCAGAAGCGTTTCAGTATCGTTCCTACACCTGACGCCAATTAACACGCGCCAGCATTGGCGACAGAGGTTGTCTAACCGCTATACTTTAGGTAGAAGCCCATATTGCCGCGCAGCACCATGGGCAGAAGGAAAATGACTCGCCAGGACGGTCATCGTAAGAAAGAGGAGGAGTTCCGTGAAGATCGGGTTGGCCTTAGCCGGGGGAGGTGCTTCCGGGGGCGCTCATGTGGGGGTAATCCGCGCGCTGGAGGAAGCTGGCATCGAAATTAGCGTTATAGGTGGAACAAGCAGCGGGGCGGTGGTGGCCGGACTTTACGCGGCCGGCGTCTCTACAAACCAAATGTTGACACTGCTTCCCTCCCTCACACGCAAACAGATTGACGTCGATTTCAGTCAGTTCCCGCGCCTGCTGCGACGTCAGTACACCGGGGGCCTGGTGCGCGGCGACCGACTTCACAAGTTCATCAAAGACGCCGTGAACGACAGAAACATGGCTGGGGTCCAGATACCCCTGGCAGTTGTGGCGACCGATCTGCAAACAGGCCGGGAAGTCGTATTTGCATCGCAGCCCTGCCCGTCGCCTGTGATTCGCATACTGGATGACGACAGGCAGTTGTCCTTATGGCGCACCGTGCAGGATGCGCCTCTTGCCACGGCGATACGGGCCAGCATCAGCATCCCCTTCGTATTTCAGCCGTTACACTGGAAAGACATGATTCTCGCCGACGGAGGCTTGGTCGACAACTGCCCTGTGGAACCGGTTCGGGCGCTCGGCGCAGACTTTGTGATCGCCGTCGATACGATCACGCCGTTTCTTCGCCTGAGAGGCGCGCTGCCGCTTCGCGTTCGCAGTCTCCTGCAACAGATTGTAAACATCGGGCTGGCGAGACACGCGGCCCTGAGCGCCTTGGACGCAGACGCCTTTCTGGCGCCATCGGTCGGACCCGTCGGCGCGCTTGATTTTCCCCGTCTGGTTTCTGTAGCGGAACGCGGTTATGAGTACACGAAAGAGCGCATAGACTCACTGGCCCATGCGCTGCGCTCCCACTCACCCTCTTAATCGTACAGACTAGCGTTTTTTCGTCTGCGGAGCCGTCTTTGTCGTCTTTGTCGTCTTCGTCTTCTTCCTCTTCCCAAATAGCGGCGCAGGAGTTTCACTTGTCTTTTTCATCTGCTGCTTGACCATTTGCAATTGGCGCGGGTTAAGGTTCATCCCCATGCGTTTTGCCATCTGCGCAATATCTTTGTCTTCCCACTGCATATTCGACATGCTGCGGCGCAAGAACCACGCGCCGCCAAAGAATCCGCCCACCAAGCCAACAACCAGCCCAATTGCCAGAAAAACCCACTGCATAGTCATTAACTCTCCTTTACCAGTAATCAAAAAGCATCAATGTAGTGTTCTACAACCGGCTCGCCCGAGCGGTCGCTGAAACTTACGGCCACCACGTCAAAACGGGTAGGAAGGCCAGTCAACGCGGTGTTGAACGTCTCGTACACCTGAGCCAAATAGCGCAAGCGATTGCGTTTTCGACCGTTTACCGAGTCGGCTGCGGCCAGCAACGCCGCTCCGCTGTCCAGGTCAGAGCGCGACCGAATTTCCACAAAGACGAGCACGTCGCCGTCAGCCATGATCGCATCGATCTCTCCCGCCCGCACGCGCCAGTTTCTTTCAAGTAGCCGATACCCCTTGGCTACGAGCGCCGCCACGGCAACGTCTTCCCCTCTCAAGCCCTGTGCGTGGCGAGCGTCTGCCCGTACAGGCGTCGACGGCGCGTCGCCTGCCGCCTGTACGGTTCCCTGATGCCGCAAAAACGCCTCTCGGACTGGCGCGAACGTCAGGCGATGAATTGGGCATGGACCGTAGGTTGCGAGCGCCTGCAGATGCTGTGGTGTTCCATACCCCATATGTTTTGCAAATCCATACTCCGGAAATACCCCATCCATCTGCTCCATCAGTCGATCGCGCATCACCTTCGCCAATATCGACGCAGCGCCGATACTTTGACTAATCTGGTCACCGCGCACGATTTTTCGCTGCGCATGGGGCATCCGGGGGATCAGCGCACCATCAACCAGCAGCACATCCGGCGTGACCCGCAAAGCGGCTACCGCTTGACGCATGGCTTCATAAGTAGCCTGCAACACATTGTACCGATCGATATACGCGTGGTCAATAACTCCGATCCCATAAGAAACCGCGTGCTCTGTAATGAGCTCGTAAGTTTTCGTTCGGTCAGCCGCCGACAATTTTTTAGAGTCATACAGGGAATAACCGCGCAGACCGTCCGGCAAAATGACCGCGGCCGCAACCACTGGTCCCGCCAGGGGTCCACGCCCTGCTTCGTCGACCCCACCGATAACCGATCCGAACTCCGCGCGCGCGGCCTGATCATACTGCCACGCGGCGATGTACGCCGCCTGCCTGTCTGTCTGTACCCTGTGTTTCCTCTCCAGCATGGGGCATAGTCCTTTCCCCGTCTCTTCCTTCTGGCAATTCTGCGCACATCCGCCAGTGGCCGTCAGGCCATGACTGCGTCAGAGATCAGCGGGTCGATCGAAACTAATGGGCCCAAGCAGTCCCGTCTGCACATCACGCAAAACCAATTCGGCCGCCAAATCGACGTCGGGTTCTCCCCCGGACCGAATCGCCCCGCGTCGACGCGCGATTTGCGCGAGACCCCCGTCCAGATCGTCGCCCTCTGCGACGATCCCGTAACGATCCTGCAATCGCTCAGGATAAAACTGCGAAAGCCACTGCAACAACAGAACAGCCACTTCTTCGCTGCGAACCAAGGTAGACTTGATCGCCCCAGACCAGGCCAGCTTCAGAGCCACCGTCGGATCCTCGAACTTCGGCCAAAGGATACCCGGGGTATCGAGCAGTTCCAACTTGCCGCCAGCGCGAATCCATTGCTGGCGCCGCGTCACCCCAGGGCGATCCCCGGTTTTGACCACGTTTTTGCCTACCAGACGATTGATCAGCGATGACTTTCCCGTATTGGGAATGCCGACGACAACCACTCGAATGGCGTGCCGTTTGATTCCCTTACGCGCAAGTCTGGCGAATTTTTCGGACGTGACCTGTTGGGCGGCGCGAGCGACCTGCGATAACCCCGTTCCACGCAGAACATCGACCGCCACCGCGTGCACCGTGCTCTCATTGCTCCATAACCGCACATACTCCGCAGTGACGGCCGGATCGGCAAGATCCGCCTTCGCAAGAACCACCACCCGCGGTTTGCCCTGGGTCAACTCAGCCATCATAGGATTGCGGCTCGCCTCAGGCATGCGCGCATCGACGACCTCCAGCACCGCATCCACCAACTTCAAACTCTCGACGACCTCACGACGGGCTTTCGCCATGTGGCCAGGAAACCACTGAATGCTCACCTTGGCAACCCCCAAATAGAAAAGAGGGAACCTGGTCTGACCAAGTTCCCTTGTGGCGCTATCTGATCTCTTTGATCCGGGCCGCTTTACCGCGCAACTTGCGCAAGTAGTAGAGTTTCGCCCGCCGTACCTTCCCGCGCCTGACAACTTCGAGTTTGTCAATCTTGGGCGTGTGCAGAGGGAAAGTCCGCTCCACTCCCACGCCGTAGGAAATCTTGCGCACTGTAAATGTAGCGCTTACGGCCGTGCCTCGACGCTTGATCACAACGCCCTCAAACATCTGGACGCGTTCACGGGCGCCTTCCTTGACTTTCACGTGAACCCGAACTGTATCGCCCGGACGAAACCTGGGAAGATCCTGGCGCAACTGTTGCAGCGAAATCTCACGAATCAATGGATGCATATCAAAAACCTCCTCCCTACAGGCGTTCGTATCCAGTTCCTGATAGAGGACCGCCCTGATACCGCTAGACAGTGTACCACAACAGTTCCGGAAAAGCCAGCGCGCTGGGCGCGACGGCGCGACGCGCGACACAACCGCTGCGCGTGATGCGACTGCGCGACCGGCAATCCGCCGACTGGCAGGAGTGACTCCGGCCCCATGTATTACGGGCGTTCGATCTGCGTCACCAGATCACTGGGAGCTACCATGTTCAATTTCCCATTACGACCGAAGTACAGTTGCGTAGCGTCGATAGACGCGGTGCCTAGGCCTGGAACTCCAACTGTGGACTGTACCTCGATTTGCCGCAGTTTCCCGCTGTGCGCATCCACCCATACTGTGTACAGCGCCTGATGAGGCGTCGAGTGCGCAGGCGTTCCGGGAGCGCCGATCACGGCTGAAGTGGCGGCAGTTTGAAACTGATACACTTTACAATACCACGACACCACCGTTTGATCAGGGAGCTTGTAAACGACCTTCGGAGGATCAGTGACCAGTAAGTTGGCCATGGAATGCCACGGCGCCAAATCTGTGATCGGTTGCATGGGCCGCCACTTTCCACTTGTGTTCTGGTAAGCAAAACTGCCGTTCTGGTATACCAGGTAGTTTGCGCCCCCTATGGTTTCATCCATGTACACAATATTGGGCAGTTGAACCGAACCGAAAAAGTCAACCGTGCGCACAAATCGTCCGCTCGCCACCTGAATGTTCGCCTTCAGTTGGTAGGTCGACACATCATTCATGTTCTGAATAGCCGTCATCACCTTTTGGGCGCCCGCCGGATCGGGTTGCCTCTGTACCGCCAGTTGCGTCAGCAGGCTGGGATCCGAAGGCAAGTTGCATCCAGTGAGCAGAGCCGAACACAGGATCACGCCCGTCCAAAT
>JAJZEE010000163.1 GCA_021805735.1 Bacillota bacterium | reverse complement strand
ACAGGTGGATCGATTTCGCTATCAGCAGGCAGAGACCGTATGGCGCCCATTTGCCACAGAGAGACTCGCTTCCCAGACTCTTGCTGTGGCAGGAATCGGTTCCATCGGGGAGGAGATCGTTCGGCTCGGCAGAGCGTTTCAAATGCGCGTGATCGGTCTGAGCGAGAGTGGCAGACTGTCGCATACCGTTGATCGTCACTATGGTTCCGGTGAGTGGGAACAATTCGCCGCAAACGCAGACGTGCTCGTTCTGTCGCTGCCGCTGACGGATGCGACGCGCGAGATTGTCAACACGCGCATCCTGTCCGTTATGAAAAAGAGCGCCATTTTGGTCAATATTGGGCGCGGCGGCCTGATCGCCGAGAACGATTTGATCGAACACATGCGCAACAGGCGTTTGCGGGCGGCGATTCTCGACGTCTTTCAAAGTGAACCGCTGCCATCGGACAGTCCGCTGTGGCGCCTGCCAAATGTGTTTATCACGCCGCATGTGTCTGGTCCGAGTTCAGTTCCGGATGTCAGTCGATTTTTTTTCGAAAATCTCCAGCGTTACATGGCAGCACAGCCTCTCGAAGGCGTGGTGGATCGGGATCGAGGCTACTAGAATCGATCCCGGATCAGACGCGCTGTCTGGATCGTATCAGATGATGGCCTGGTCGTTTCGTCGCGGCGCGGACGTCACCATCATTTTTCGCCTGTTTGGCGTGAACTCGTCGGATCCATAGCGCCGTCAGCCAAATGAGGACGATCGCGACGCCTCCCGCGATCAACCAAACCATCGTGCGTTTCGAGAAACCGAGAAATACCAGGGCTGCCCCGACGTCATAAGGTATAATCCCCAGCCCTGTCGTCCACAGGTATGTCCATGTTCCCACTTCCGGAATCATGGCGCAGGCGTAATTGAGTACGACAAACGGAATAAAGGGGATCAACCGTGCCATCAGTAAACCGAGCGCTCCATGGTTGCCCACGAGGTCATTGAGTTTTTCCACATGCCTGTCAGACACGAATCTGCGAATTAAGGTTTCACCAAAGCGCTTCGCCAGCAGAAAAGTCACGTAGGAGCCAAGCATCGCTCCCACCCATACATATAAGATGCCCATCCATACGCCAAAAATCTGCATGTCAATGACCATGAGGAATTCTGCCGGGAAGGGGATTATACAAAGAATCGCCATCAGAGCGACAGCGCCGAACACCCCAAACGGTCCGAGACGGCGAATGAACAGCGACGTGTAACGTTCATACCGAAAATACAGCCAGACTGCGATCACGCCAAGCAACACAGTGCCGATCGTCCACCAGACACGGTTGCCTGCAGACTGGGCTTTGTCAGGGCTATGTTTGATCATGCCAACACCTCACACCGTGGCGTCGATGGTAAACCACGATATTAGAACGTGTTCCTAGTATGCGTGGGTGTTGTTTTGGCATACTGCTGCCGCATAAAAATCCTCCGTCGCCGCCGACAATAGTACGGAGGGGGTTTTGCTCATGCATGGTACAATCTGGTCTCTCATTCCTTTTGCACTGGTTATCCCCATTTCCATTATGACCCGCCAAGTCATTCCGGGTCTTGTGGTCGGGTTGTTGGCCGGCGCCTATATGATGGCGCCAAGCCCGCTCGGCGGCGTCAATCAGGCGCTGTATTATCTGTTCAAAGAATTGGCGCTTGCCGGCAATCTGCACCTGATCATCTTCCTGTATACGTTCGGGTCGCTGGTCGGTCTGGTTCGCATCACGGGGGGTGTCAGCGGGTTTGCGAAGTGGTTGGGTCCGCGCGTCAAGTCTGTACGCGGAGCGTACGCGGTGACCTGGCTTTCCTCTCTCGGCACGTTCATGGCGCCTGATTTTCGCATCATAACGGTGGCTCCCATCATGAAATCAATGATGAAGCGATTTCATATCAGTCCACAAAAAATGGCATACGCCATCGATGTCACAGCAACCCCGCTCATCAGTCTGATTCCCGTTGGAACAGCATTTGTGGGCTACATGGTCGGTCTTCTGGCCGTAGCGTTGAAACATGTACACAGTACACAGGCTCCCTACCCGCTTTTCCTGTCCACCATTCCGCTCAACTTCTTCGCGTTTGCGATCCTCGCCATAGGCGCCTACCTGAGTTTCTTCAGCTCGGAAACGAAGGCAGTGCACACGACGGAAACAATGGCAACCGGGACACTTTCAGACTTCGCGGCAAAGGTAAGGCGACCCCATAGGAACGCCAGACAACACATTCACGCGGTCGTTGCCACCGTACGGCGACAGCAAGCCAAGTTTGAGGTAGAAGCGGGAACCATGGAACATCCCGGACAGCGCAGCGGCAGGGATACGACCAGACTGGAGCGTGAGTTGCCTGAAGAGCCGCTCGATGTCCTTAGTGACGAGGCGGTTCCTTCGGCGGCAAATCTGCTGCTGCCTATCGGGTTGCTGCTGGGACTGACATTCTTTCTTACCTGGTGGAGCGGTGTGGGGAAGGCAACGACTTTTCTGGGAGTACTGATGAAAGCCGACGCGACAAGGGCCATGCTGCAATCGATCCTGATTACGCTGGTCGCGTCTTCTATATTCTATCTGTTTCGCAGACAGCGGGTTGGTCGTTTGATGTACGGTATTATCGCGGGCGGCAACGAAATGATCGCGGTCATTATGTTGCTGGTTCTGGTATGGGCTGTCTCAGGTGTTTCGAGCGATCTGGGGTTTTCGGATTACGTGGGGCGCACGATGGGATCTGTCATACCGCGCATGCTGATTGCGCCGGCGTTGTTTATATTTGGATCCGTCATTTCCTATTTCATCGGATCGTCGTTTGGAACATGGGGGATTCTGATGCCTCTCGGCTTCTCTCTCGCTGCGACGACGCATGCTTCTCTCCCGCTGATTGCCGCCGCTGTGTTTGCGAGCGGCACGCTCGGAGGCTTTGCATCACCGCTTAGCGACAACACGGTCGCCATGGCGACCGTGATGAAATTGCCTCTCGTCGACTTTGCGAATTCGCTGCTAAAAACAACACTTGTCGCGGGTGGGGTGGCAACAGTCGGATACGCCGTGGCCGGACTTGTGATGTAAATGCAGACGCCGCGAACGAAGCCCCTGAGCGCAGCTCCAGAAAAAAGCCTTGCCGGGAACTCTGTCCTGTTCCCGGCAGGTGAGGCGGTGTGTCATCTAGAACATGCGCTTGACTGCGGAAATATGGCCATACCAATAGGATCCGGGCCGCAAGGGGAGATACCCCACTTTGTGGAGTCCGCCGCCTTCTTGAATCATCTGCCCGTTGCCAACAAAAATTCCGATGTGACCTCCCTGGTCAAAGGCAACGAGATCCCCCGGCAGCATGCTGCTCGTGCTGATCGGAACTCCGACATGGAGATACTGGCCCTTGCTTGACGTGGTAAACAGGTAGCCCAGCGAGTGATGAT
>JAJZEE010000061.1 GCA_021805735.1 Bacillota bacterium | reverse complement strand
GAGGGTGCTCAGACGGTGTTGTCGTCAAGCGACCGCAGGGGCTTGACAGGAAGAACTTCGAACATGCGAACGGTTGTCCGCGGCCCATCCGGACTGGGTTCAGCACGCGCGCAATCAGGACTGGCACGCAGTAATTTGGCTACAGTTATCGACACACAGCAAACTCAGCAATCGTCGGTTCGGGAACTTGCTGTGGCGGGGTCAGGCGCACGCAGTCATGCATCTGCAGGCAGCGATGCCCTATCTGCAGCACAGGGAAACGGATCGGACGCTGCACTGAGGGCAGCCCAGGGAAACGGCTCGGCCGTCGCGCTGAGGGCAGCACAGGAAAACGGATCGGCCGCTGCACCGAGGGCAGCACCGGGAAACGGGCCTTCCGCCGTGCTGTCGGCAGCTCAGGGAAACGGATCGGCCGCTGCACTGTCGGCAGACAGGCGCTCCCTACAGACGCCCATGGTTGTTTCTGCGACAGTCAGTAGGTCGCCGATCTCCGTACTGGCTGCAACTGCGCAACGGACAGCGGGAACTGCTTCTACAGTCGGCACTCCCGCGTCTGCTTCACAAGGTGTCGTTTCTGTCCAAAATCTAACGTTTTCCGCATCCCATGGGCGCGGGAAACCGGTCAATGCTTTACCTGTCAGAGGCGTTTCCCAAGCAGCCGGCGTTCTCTTGCGTCGTCCTGCCGCACAAATGCAAGCGGCTTTTCGCAAGGCGGGCGCTCGTGGTCAGGGAAAGCCGCAGATGCACACGGGCGCTCCAGCCGGCGCCCCTGCTGGAGGGCAGGAGTCGATACTACCTTCAAACGCGGCGATTGTTCCTCCTGGGGTGGGCGCAGCGTCAGTTGCCAGCCAGTTTCACCACGGCCGTTCGCACACGAGCGGATCCCTGTCGCCCGGTGAAGGCAGTCTGGCTGCAGCCAACTCGAATGAGTCATCGGGGCTTGCGGTTCCCGCGCTTCAGAGTTTGCTAATGCAGCGATTTGCCCCAGACGTGGCCGGATGGCTGATGCGTCAAAGCGCGCAAGTGCTCGGCAGCGGTTTTTCCGCCGTCGAATTGACCCTCGTTCCCGAGCATCTGGGGAAGCTCCGGGTTACCGTGACAGGGGACAAAGTGACGGGATTGCGAGTCCGATTTGCGTTGGCGAACCGGGAGGCGCAATCCCTGGTTCAGTCACACTTGCCCGAATTGCGCCAGCTGCTTCATGCGGGCGGATACGGATCTGTCGCCATCGATGTCGGTGCTGACACTGGAAATTCTTCCTTGAAGGGCGAGCAGAACCACAATCAATCACTGAACGCCCATGCCCAGAGGGGCAGTGTGTCGAGCGGTCGGTCTGAGAGTCCGTATGCAGCGCAGCGCGATTTTGATCACGCGGGATTCACCGCGCGAGCATGAGAGGAGGGATCAGTTTGTCCAGTATCAGCGTGCAGCCAGCGAGTGGACAGGGAAATTCGCAAGTGCCTCAACCGTCGTCTGTTCCCGGTGGGTCGCTCGGCCAGAATGCATTCTTGCAACTTCTGGCGATGCAGATGCAATACCAGGATCCGCTGGCGCCGCAGTCAAGCAGTCAGTTTGTCGCTCAATTGGCGCAGTTTTCCACGCTCGAACAGATGACCAACGTGTCGTCAGAGGAACAGACCCTAATCAGCGCCATGGGCGGTCTCACAGCGTCCAGTCAGATGGCTTCCGCGACGGGACTGCTCGGCGACACGGTGACTGTGTCGGGCAATGGCGGGAGTCCAGTCACCGGTGTAGTCACGTCGATAGCCAGTGAGAATGGGCAAGTCATGCTTACCGTGTCTGGCGCCCCGTATCCGTTGAGTGCCGTCACGTCCGTAGCGAAGTAAATTCGCTCGACCGGGAGCATTGTGTCGGATGAACAGGATTTTCTCTGGTTTCTGTCGAATGTAAGAGAGTCAGGACGGACTGCGGAACTGTCTGAGGGTTGCCGCCCTCAGACAGGGCGCAGGTCACAGTCCAGTACAGTGTTGCCAGCGTAAGAGGGGTGGGGAAACCGAGTGCTCACTTTGACGCGTATCAGTGGCGCCCCATTTTCCGTCAATGCGACGATGATAGAGTTGGTTGAGACCACGCCGGACACGGTAATTTCATTGTTCTCTGGCCGCAAATACGTAGTCCAGGAAGAAGCGACAGAGGTCAACAGGTTGATTACCGAATACTACCAACAGATTGGATTGCTAGGCGTACGCGCAGCACAGTGGGGGATTCAGGAGAGACATGAATCGTAAACGTGGTTCACTCATCATCATCGGAGTTTTAGCCGTGGTTGTCATCGGCGGCGCACTCGTGTATCAATTTGTCATAAAGCCGCAAGCGCATCAACCGCCATCCGCGGCCGCGCTGCAATCGTGGCAGTATGCCATGAGTCAGATCACGACCAATCTGCAGGGGAGCAGCGTCATTCAGATTCAATTGACGCTGCAGGCGCCAAACGGCGCCGTCGCCACGGAGCTCACGGAGCGTCAGGCGCAGGTGGCTGACGCTGTCATCGGAGTCCTCCACAGTCTCTCTGCAACGCAGATCATGATGTCGGGCGGGCGCGAACTCATCAAGCAACTGGTCATGAAGCGTGTTAATTCGTTCCTGGTTACTGGAAAAGTCGTGGCGGTTTACATCGATTCCCTGATCGTGCAGTGAGGAGGGTGGAAAATGCCGGACATATTGTCGCAAGGCGAGATTGACGCGCTCCTGTCTGCGCTCAGTTCCGGGGAAGTGTCGGCCGAAGACATTCGCCGGGAAGACGGCGCCTTACGCATCCGACCGTATGACTTCAAGCGCGCCATGCGATTCTCAAAAGAGCATTTGCGCACCATCTCGCGCATTCACGAACTCTATTCACGATTACTCGCCACGTACCTGTCTGTCCAGGCCCGAACAGTTGTGCAGGTTTTGGTCGCTTCCGTCGATCAGGTGCCTTACGAAGAGTTCGTGCGCTCCATACCCGAAGTGACAGTACTGCACGTCATTGACGTGAAGGCGTTGGGTGGAAAGTTTTTGGTGGAGATGGGCAGTAACGTAGCGGCCGCGATGCTTGATCGACTGCTTGGCGGTTTGGGTCACAAAATCGACATCGACCATCGACTTACGGATATCGACATTCTTGTCATGGAACGGCTGTTTACGCGTTCGTTGCCCTCACTTAGCGCCGCCTGGGCCGGTATCGCTGATCTGCAGTTTACTTACGATGGTTTGGAGATCAATCCGCAATTTATACAAATTGCCAACCAAAATGATGTTGTTCTTGTCGTATCACTAGCTGTGTCCATAGGCCCTGTCTCCGGTCTGATCAATCTGTGCATGCCTCACGTTGTGCTTGAAACGGTCATGCCCAGGCTCAGCAATCGGTTTGCGTTTGCCACGCCACAGAGAAACGGCGTCGACGCTGACGCGCAATCACGGGTCCTCTCGCGACACATGGGCAGTGTCGAAGTGGGACTGAGGGCAGAGGTCGGACAGACACTCATTCGCGTAGACGAGTTCCTTGGTCTAAAGGAGGGCGACGTCATCGCCCTCGAACAGCCGATAGATCGTCCGCTGACCATTCGGGTGGGAGAAGAACGAAAGTATTGGGGTTATCCAGGCACGGTGCGGGGGCGTTACGCTTTGAAGATCTCGCAAGTGGTGGAAGAAGGTGCGGAGTTTGAATAAAGACTTTTTGTCTCCAGAGGAGATTGATGCGTTGATGGCTGACGGACAGGGTCATCCGGCGCTGAATCCGGATGACCATCTCTCGTTGTTTGACCGTGACGCTTTGGGCGAGATTGGCAATATCTGTTTTGGGACGGCGGCCACCACGCTGTCGACGTTGTTGCGGCAGAAGGTAACCATTACCACGCCGGAGGTCTCTCTTTTGCGCAAGGAAGATGTGTGCAAAGAGTTCCCCATTCCCCATGTGGCTGCCCACGTTTTGTACACGCAAGGGCTTGAAGGCAGCAATGTGCTGGCGATTCGCGTGAATGACGCCCAGATTATCGCAGATCTGATGCTGGGCGGCGATGGCACGTCTCCGGCGCAGGAACTCAATGACCTGCACCTGAGCGCAGTCGCGGAGGCGATGAACCAGATGATGGGTTCCGCCGCCACCTCGATGTCGACGATGGTAAACCGTACGATCAATATATCCCCTCCTACGGTGCGCGTCGTTGATCTGGCTCAAGAGGTGGACGATGTGCTTAGCCCGCGGTCTGATATTCTTGTCAAAGTATCGTTTCACCTTCAGGTTGGGGCCGTCATTGATTCCCACATCATGCAACTGTATCCGCTGACGTTTGCGCAATTGTTGGTGGAGATGCTTGTCGGTCCGCAGGCGATGGAGACACACGCCGAAATCAGCCCCGAACCGGTGGTCAGGGACACCACGGGCCCTCCCGTCACGCAACGGGAGCAGGCCGTTTCTGATCCGCGCCTGCAGGTTGCGGCGACCAAGGCGGCCACCGCATACGCCAGTTCAGCAGCGCTTGCAGACCATCGCGTTCACGCGGTATATGGCCAGTCAGACACGTCGGAACCCGTCGTGGAACGGGCGGTGTTTTCAGCGTTTGATGAGACAGTGCCGCTACAGACCAACGGACAAAACCTCGACCTGCTGCTCGACATCCCGCTGTCCGTGACGGTAGAACTCGGTCGGACGAAACGCCTCATCAGGGATATTTTGAACCTGGCTCCCGGGGCCATTCTGGAACTTGACAAACTGGCCGGCGAGCCGGTTGATATTCTTGTCAACAACAAATTGATCGCCCGGGGTGAGGTTGTCGTGATCGATGAAAACTTCGGCGTTCGGGTCACCGATATTTTGAGTCCGGCGGAGCGCGTCAAACGTCTGCAGTAAGTCAAGTGGTGTTGATGTTGACGCCGTTTAAACCAGCACGTAAAGGAGAATGACATTGGCACATCGCATTTTGGTCGTCGACGACGCTGCATTCATGCGTATGATGATCAAGGAGATTCTGACCAAGAATGGGTATGAGGTGATCGGAGAGGCCAGTGATGGTCTGCAGGCGCTCGAACGCTTTCGGGAGTTGAAACCGGATCTGATCACCATGGACATCACGATGCCCGAAATGGATGGCATCCAGGCGCTCAAGGAGATTCGCGCCGTGGACTCGTCGGCCAAAGTTATTATGTGTTCGGCAATGGGGCAGCAGGCGATGGTCATTGACGCGATTCAGGCTGGTGCGCGGGACTTTATCGTAAAACCGTTTCAGGCGGACCGGGTTGTCGAAGCGATCCGCAAAGCGCTGGGATAGTGTATGAACGGGTTTTCCAGCGTATTTGAGCTCATCGTCAGCCTGTTACTCATCTGCGCTCTCGCCTATGTTTCGATTCGATTGCTCGGCAAAAGAGCCGCCGGATTTGGTTCCAATCGCCTGGTGCGCATTACATCGGCGACGTCGCTGGGGCAACACAAGAGTTTGCAGACCGTGGTTGTCGACGGCAAGACAGTATTACTGCTTGGGGTGGGGGCACACGTGGAATGCGTGGCGCGATTCGATGATCCGGATTTGGCAGAGCGGCTCCTGCGCGGCGGCGGAGATGACGCTGCGTTGGCGTTGGTCAAACCGGCTTTCAGTTGGCTGATCTCTCTTCGCCAGAAGAAGTCCATTGGTCGGGATAACGGGCAACCGTTTGAAAATCAGTTGCTTGAACGGCTTGAGACTTTGAAAACGAGACGGCAGCAGGTGTATCGGGAAGCGACCAGGGATGGTCAGGGCGTCGATTCGGACGATGACGGTTCAGACAGGAAAGGACGCCCAGTATGAACAGGAAGCTGTTGTACATCGCGCCGCTCTCTGGTTTACTTGCCATCGCGTTGTGGCCGGGAATGGCCTTGGCGAGCACAGGAGGGTCGCTGCCTGCAGTGTCCTTCGCAATCACACCTGCGGGTGGTCCACAGGGTGTGGTGAGCGCTGTGCAGATCATCGTCCTTCTTACAGTGCTCAGTCTCGCCCCTGCGATCTTAATCATGATGACCGCTTTTACGCGAATTGTAGTGGTCCTGGCGTTTGTGCGTGGCGCTCTGTCGCTGCAGCAGTCGCCTCCCAACCAGGTTCTTGTCGGGCTTGCCCTCTTCTTGACGCTGTTTGTCATGAGTCCGACCCTGAACGCGGTCAATCACAATGCGATTCAACCCTATCTGGCGGGCAAGATCGGGCAGACAGCGGCTCTTGACCAGGCAGAACTCCCCTTTAAGGAGTTCATGGCGAAGCAGACCCGCATTCAGGATGTAAACCTGTTTTTGGCATATCGGCATGAGAAACAGACGGCCTCCTTGGCGCAACTTCCTCTGACAACACTGGTTCCCGCGTTTGCCATCAGTGAGTTGCAGACAGCCTTTCAGATCGGATTCATGATTTACATTCCATTTTTGATCATTGATCTGGTGGTTGCCACGACGCTGATGTCCATGGGAATGATGATGTTGCCGCCGGTGTTGATCTCCCTACCGTTTAAATTGCTGCTGTTTGTCATGGTTGACGGATGGTATCTGGTCGTCAAGTCACTGTTGGCCGGCTTTCACTAACGGGGGCTCTCCTCGCCCGGAACACGCAGCTAACGAAGGAGAATGGATATGAACGGCAACTTTGTGATCGGACTTGGGCAAAGTGTCATGCTTCTGGTGCTGGAACTGGCGGGACCTCTGTTGTTGGCGGGCTTGCTTGTTGGTCTGATCATAAGTGTCTTTCAGGCTACGACACAGATCCAGGAACAGACACTGTCGTTTATCCCGAAAATTGTGGTCGTTGGAATCATCCTTGCATTGACAGGCCCCTGGATGCTTCAGCAGATCATGGCATTTACGGTCAACATTCTAGGCAACTTGCAGAATTTCATCCGTTAGGCCATGACGATCACGCCTGCCCTGTTAGTATTTTTGCTTGTGTTTGTGCGCTGTCTTGGTCTCATGTCTACGGCGCCTCTCTTTGGTAACTCGCAGGTGCCAGCCCTGTTTAAGATTGGGCTGGGATTCTATCTGGCGCTTGTTGTTTATTCTGCCTCGCCGTTGTCGGAACTGGCCGGACGTCACGTCACAGTCTCGCTGGGATGGTTTGTCACCCACTTGGTGATCGAATCTCTAACTGGAATAGCCATTGGTCTCGTCGCCGGTTTCGTTTTTGCGGCCGTTCAATTTGCAGGGGGGATGCTGGACTTGCAAATCGGCTATTCCGTAGCAGCGATCGTGAATCCGGGGTTCGGGGCGCCGGTAGGGTTGATATCTAACTTTTGGTATACCTTATTCGCTCTGTTCTTTTTAAATTTGGGGGGTCAATATAGCATTTTGCTTGCCGTGCTCCAAAGCTATCACTATGTGCCTATCGGCGCGGCTGTTTTTGGCGCTTCTGTGGCCGACGTATTTTTAAGAGCGCTTGTGACAGTGTTTGTCCTTGGTGTTCAACTGGCGGCGCCGATAACCATGGCCGTATTTCTGACCAACGTTGCGCTTGCCATCGCTTCTCGCGCTGTGCCGCAGATGAATGTGTTTGTCGTCGGGCTGCCCGTGACTCTCCTGGTAGGCATCGTGTTGCTCGGCTTCCTGATGCCGGAAATGGTCTCAGTCATGCGCGATCTAGTCAACACCATGAACCAGCAACTGAGCAATCTGCTCGCTGCAATGGGAGGCGCTCCGCTGTGATGAAAGTCAACTTGCAACTGTTTGCGGAGAAAACGGAACGGGCGACCCCGAGACACCGGATGGAAGCCCGCAAGGATGGCCGGATAGCCCGCAGTTCGGATGTGACAACCGCGGCGAGCCTGGTGGCGGCGGTTGTTGCCCTGCACTTTTTTGGGGGTCATCTTTATAGCGCTCTGTGGCAGTCAACGGCGCTGTTGCTTTCGCAAGGAACTACAGGCTCAGAGTCACTGTCGCTGCAACTGCCGTTGCTTATGAGCATTGGCGGTACGATTCTGTCGAGCCTCATACCTATCCTTGCGGTATCGTTGCTGATTGGACTGGGTGTGGGATTCGCGCAAGTGGGGCCCCTGTTTACTGTGAAGACTCTGCTTCCTGATTTCGGGCGAATCAGCGTCCTTTCAGGAATTGGCCGTCTGTTCAGCGCGAGGTCAATGGTGGAATTAGTTAAATCGGCTGTAAAACTGTTGCTGATTGGCGCTGCCTCTTACATGGCTGTTGCGGGGGCGGCCGCGCAAATGGTCATGCTTGACAGGGCTGATCCCGTTTTGATATTCGCCCTGATCGCCCAGGCGGCGGGAACGATTTTGCTGTATGTGGCGCTGCTGTATATCGCGCTGGCGATGGCAGATTTCTTTTTTCAGAGATTCGAATTTGAACGTAGTCTTCGTATGTCAAAGAATGACGTGCGCGATGAGTCCAAACGCTTTGAGGGGAACCCCCTGATCAAACGCAAGATCCGGGAACGCGGGAGAGCGATCGCGCGGAGGCGGATGATGCAACTCGTGCCCCAGGCCGACGTGGTGATTACAAACCCCACTCATTACGCAGTCGCGCTGAAATATGACGCGAAGACCATGCACTCGCCTCAGGTTGTGGCCAAAGGAGTCGATGAGACCGCTCGCAGAATTCGCGAGATCGCGATCGCCCACGATGTGCCGATCGTGGAAAATAAACCTCTGGCCCGTTCCCTGTATCAGTTGGTTCAACTGGACGACTATGTGCCGGCGCAACTGTTCGGAGCCGTCGCCGAGGTGTTGGCGTACGTGTATCGACTGCGCAATCGGGCCTTGTAATCACCAGCTGCGCACGATGTTCTTGATGAGGGGGGAATACAGCGTTATGAGAAGCTTAAGTCTCCTGCCGGTTGTTGGGGTGATTTCCATCATCGCCATGCTGGTCATTCCCATATCGCCTGTCCTGCTCAGTCTACTTCTTATCATCAATTTGGCGACGTCGCTGACCGTGCTGCTGGTTGCCATGACGACAAAAGAACCGCTGCAATTCTCTGTGTTTCCCTCTCTTTTGCTCATCACGACGCTGTTTCGCCTCGCCCTCAATATCTCTTCGACGCGATTGATTCTGACGCAGGGATACGCAGGGCAAGTGATCGAAACATTTGGCAGTTTCGTGATCGGAAGCAATGCGGTGGTCGGGATGATCGTATTTATCATACTGGTCATCATCCAGTTTATTGTGATCACGAAAGGCGCCGAACGGGTGGCCGAGGTAGCGGCGCGCTTCACGCTGGACGCGATGCCGGGGAAACAGATCAGCATCGACGCGGATCTCAACTCAGGACTGATCACAGAGGCGGAGGCGAGGGCGAGACGGCGTGCAATTGAACGGGAAGCCGATTTTTATGGGGCCATGGACGGAGCCAGCAAGTTCGTGAAAGGCGACGCGATTGCAGCCATGATCATCGTTGCGGTGAACATCGTCGGCGGGTTCGTGATCGGCATGGTGCAGCAGGGCATGGGATTTCAGACGGCGCTGTCCACGTATACCCTGCTGTCGGTAGGCGACGGGCTGGTGAGCCAGATTCCCGCGCTGCTGCTGTCGACTGCCACCGGTCTGATCGTGACGCGTTCTGGAGGCAGCCAGGATTTCGGGTCTGACATGCTCGATCAGTTGCTATCCTACCCGACGACGCTGTACATAGTGGCCGGTGTACTGACGGTGCTCGGATTGTTCTCCCCCATCGGAATACTCATCACGGGTCCCGTAGCGTTGCTGCTCGCCTACTCCGCGTACAGAATGTCAAAACGGCGTTCCAGCATGGAAGCAAGGGATCGTCAACAGGCTGAACAGGAACAGGCGAAAACCACAAAGAGTCCTGAGAGCATGTACAGACTCATTCAGATCGAACCCATTGAGTTTGAGTTTGGCTATGCGATTGTGCCGCTCGCCGATGCGGGCCAGGGCGGCGATCTGCTGGAGCGCGTGGCTTTGATTCGACGGCAGGTCGCGCTGGATCTGGGAATCGTCGTTCCGATGATTCGTTTTCGCGACAATATCCAACTGCGCCCAAACGAATATGTCATCCGTATCCGCGGCACCGAAGCGGCGCGTTATGAGCTTTTGCCGGGGCACTATCTGGCTATGGCTGGAGCCGTTGCCGACCCAAACGTCGTGGGCGTCTCCACCAAGGAACCTGCTTTTGGACTTCCCGCCGAGTGGATTGGCGAATCCGTTCGTGAACGCGCGCTGATGTCGGGATACACAGTGGTGGATCCACCTTCGTTAATCGCCACACATCTTACAGAACTGATCAAACGATTCGCCAGCAACCTGCTTGGTCGTCAGGAGGTCAGAGCGCTTCTCGACGCTGTCAAAGAGAGACAGCCCGTGTTGGTGGAAGAGCTTGTTCCACAGTTGCTGACGGTTGGAGAAGTCCAGAAAGTGCTCGGGAACCTGCTCGATGAACGAGTGTCTATCAGGGATTTGCCTTCGATTCTGGAAGCCCTGTCCGATCAGGTTCGCTTTACCAAGGACGTGGATCTGCTGACCGAGTACGTGCGACAGCGGCTCAGCAGGCAGATCACGGCGCAGATCCGGGCTGGCACGGTGCCCATTACAGCCATTACGCTGAGCCAGGCGACGGAACGGCGCATTGAAGAACACCTGTCGCGAACTGATCAGGGAACATATCTAGCGCTCGATCCGCGCGTGGCGCAACAGTTGCTAAAGAGCATCGCAGATCACATGGGCAGACTGGCGGCGCTGGGCAAGTCTGCGGTGCTTCTTGTGTCGCCCAACATTCGTGCTCATGTACGCAAATTGTTGCAGCGCTCGCTGCCGGATGTGTTCGTGCTCTCTTATGCGGAACTTGACCCGGATGCGCCGATTGAGAGTGGAGGGGTGGTGAATGTCTAATGTTCATTAAGCGTTACGTCGCCAAATCCCTGCCTCAGGTACTCAGTGTGATCAAAGCGGAGTTGGGATCTGAGGCGGTCATTCTGTCCAAGCGTAAGATCCGTGCAGGCGGCTGGTCGGGACTGTTCGGATTAAAGGTGTACGAAGTTGTGGCGGGGCGAGAGCGTGATGATCCTCCCCGGCAAGCGTCTGCTGGAATTTCGAACATGACGGCGGGGTTCATGGCGATGGATGTGGGGGATCGAGAATCCTCAGCGGCTCCACCGGAACCCAAGTTGGCAGTCCGAGGCTCTTCACCAGGCTCTGAGTCGGCCCGCAGTGTCGAAAACGCCGCAGACGCCGTGTCCGCAGCGCGTTATAAGGTCGAACGGGCTGTGGATTTGGCGCCGAGCGTAAAGAACGTTGCCGATTCCGCACTCGAACGTGAACTGCGTGATCTGCGAGGCCTGCTCACTGCGATGTTTGGTCCGGGCGGCGGTCTGCCCGGATTGGACCGAACAGCGCTGGGGCGCGTTGTCGAGCGGCTCATGCACGCGCAGTTGCCCGCGCCGCTTCTGCAGCGATTCATCATGACTGAGGCGGCGCATGCGGATATACGCGATGCGAGGGCGGTTGACGCTGCCCTGACACAGTTCGCGCGAACCCTGCTGAAGGAAACGGAACCTGTCAGAACGATTGGCGACAGCGATCGAGTCGTGGCGTTCTTCGGACCTACCGGGGTGGGAAAGACGACGACGATCGCCAAATTGGCGGCGCGGGCCAAACTGCATGATGGACGATCGGTTGGGTTACTGACGGTGGACACGTTTCGCGTGGCGGCCGTGGAGCAACTCAAGACGTATGCTGACATTCTCAATATACCGTTTGCTGTGGCCCGTTCGGCTGCAGAAACGAAGTAACGCCTGCAAAGCATGTCAGCGCTCGACATCGTGTTTGTCGACACAACGGGCAGAGCGTTTCTTGATTCGGCGCAAGCTGAGGAAGTGGAGGCGTTGTTGCGAGGCGTAGCCATTGATCTCAAATACCTGGTGCTCAGTCTGTCGTCCCGTTGGCTGGAAGCCCAGGAAGTCGCCGAAGCGCTCGCTCGGGTTGGTTATGACGCGCTGCTGTTTACGAAACTCGACGAGACTGTCCTGCCAGCGCTCTGTTTGGCCGCAGCTCACACCTTGGGCAAACCGCTGTCGTATCTGACAACCGGCCAGCGCGTACCTGACGACATCATGGTCGCCGATTTCGATTTTCTCTCCTCATGCTTCGCGGGAGGTGAATGGCATGCCCGATCAGGCTGAACCCTTGCGGCAGTTGGTGAGAGCATCCGTGGACGATCAGATTGCGGGGAACTCAAGGCTGATCGCCGTCGCCAGTGGTAAAGGAGGCGTTGGCAAGTCCAATATTGTGCTGAATCTCGCCTTGACGTTGGCTGACCGCGGAAGTCGAGTCGCGATTATTGATGGGGATCTGGGGTTTTCCAACTTGGATATCCTGTTGGGATTGCGTCCACAGTACAGTTTACAGGACGTTTTGGACAACAGGATAGGATTGGCAGATGCTCTGACCGAGGGCCCGCGCGGCATATGGTTTGTGTCTGGGGGCGGCGGTGAGACGTTTATGGAGGACCAGTCAAACTGGCAGTTGCGGCGACTGGTCGAACAACTGGCAGAGATCTCTGGTCGGTTCGACCGCGTCTACATTGATTTTGGCGCGGGTTTTGGAAGACACACGGCTGAACTCATGGGCCTCTGTGATGAACTGTTGCTCGTGACGACGCCGGAACCTACTGCGTTGGCTGATGCTTACGCGCTGTTAAAATTGGTGCTGCAGGCCGGGGGTGCGCCCAGGACGCGTCTGTTGGTCAACAGGGTCGCCACCGTGTCCGCGGGCATGGACGCCAGCCGCAAGTTGCAACTGATTGTCCGACAGTTTCTGCGGCTTGACATGGATGTGCTTGGATACTTGCTGGAGGACGCCGCCGTGCAGCGCGCCGTGGCCAGACAGCAGCCGTTTGTGCTGTCTGAACCGCAGTCGCTCGCAACTCGCTGCCTGGCGCAGATCGCCAAGAATGTGTTGTGCGAACACCCCATTGAGCCCAGTGAACGTCAGGGAATCAAGGCTTTGCTGCGCCGCTTTATCACCTGGCGCTAGCGTACGATATAAGGAGGGAACTCTGTTGAAAGCGCTCCTGTTTCGAATCGGATCTGAGGAGTACGCTGCCGACGCGTCGCAGGTGCAGTCAGTGCTGCGGTTGCCTCCAGCCTGGGCGTCTGCATCCACATCGGCTGGAGCGGACGGCGTCGCAGAAGTGAATGGAACGGCGATAAATGTGTTTGTTCCGTGGGAATTGCTGGACGGCCAGCCGGAGACAGTGACGTCTCAGACCCGCCTCATGGTAGTGAGCAGCGCGACGGGGCCAAAGGGGTTTGTCGCGAACGGAGTGGAGAGTGTGATGACGGTCGATGATTCCGAAGTCCAGCCTCTGCCAACGCTCATTGCGGCGGAGACATCGCAGTGGTTGCAAGGGGTGATTACGCTCGAGGACAGAGTGCTGTTTATCCTCGATTTGAGTCAATATGTCGCCTCGAGGGAGTTACAGGTTGACCATGGCGGGGAGGTGATGCCGTGACGCACCGGCTATACATGGAGGAGAGAATTGCCGACGCGCTTCGCGAACTTGGAAACATTGGGGCGGGCCATGCCGCTGCCGCATTTTCTGAATTCGTCGGGGAACCCGTGACCATGCGGGTGCCGTTAGTTGAATTGGTAGCGTTTGACGACGTTACGGAGGCATTGGGAGGACCTGAGGCGCCTGTCGCTGTTACGTATGTCAGGGTTTCGGGAGACGTGGCGGGGCACCTGTTTGTGATTCAGCCGCTGGACGGCGCACGGCGGTTGTTGTCATCGCTGGCGCCCGCGTCGGGAGAGGAGTGGCCGCTCAGCGCCATGGAAGAATCTGTGCTAGAGGAACTTGGAAACATCATGGCGGCCCACTATCTGTCTTCTCTTGCCGATTTCACGCGCCTTACGATGCGTCCGTCCGTGCCGTCCGTCGCAGTCGACATGGCACAGGCGATCCTGGCCATGGGAATGTTGGAGGAGAATCCGCTGGGCGACTTTGCCCTGGTGATTCACACCGCCATCAATGTTCCGGAGGAGCAGGGGAGAGCGCATGTCTACCTGTTTCCTTCACCAGGAATGGAACGCGTGTTGCTGAGGTCCTTGGGCGTCGGAGACGGCGTATGATTCATCATGTCGGCATGGCTGAACTGAAGATCGCGACGGAAGAGCACGCGTTGCGGACGTTTGGCCTTGGTTCATGCGTTGGCCTGGCGCTGTACGATGAGGTGGCGCATATCGCAGGTTTGGCGCACATCATGCTTCCGGCGTCGCCCAACGAAGCGCCTCAGCATGTGGCCAAATACGTCAATACGGCGGTGCCGCGCCTCGCGTCTCTGATGATTGAACGGGGTGCGGCAAAAAGGAGGATACGCGCAAAGCTTGCGGGTGGTGCGCAAATGTTTGCGACTTTGAGCGGGGTTGATCTGATGCGGGTAGGCCCTCGCAACGTGGAAGCGACGCTGGAGGCGCTGCGGAGCCTGGGTGTTCCCCTGGTCGCGTCTGATGTAGGGGGGAGCTACGGACGAACCATTACGCTGGAGTGCCTGACCGGGAAACTGTGGATCCGTTCTGTTCAGCATGGGGAGTACGGTATCTAGTGGAGGTGGAAAATGGAGTGGACACTGACATCCCTGACTCCGATTTGTTTACAAATCGCCTGAAACTGTCCGTGAGCGTGGACGCCATGGTTGTGACAGTCGTTCCCGTGTCACCGCTCGCGCAGGAGGAAATCCCGACCTTACGCGGCTGGCTGAACCAGCAGGGGATTGTGCATGGATTGATCGCGGACGCGGAGATGTGCAGTTTGCTGGGCGATGCTTCCTTGATGGGCACTGTGATCGTTCTGGCTCGTGGAGATCGGCCCAAGGACTCGGTCGATGAAACGCTAGTCTTTCTGTTTGACACCGATCGTAAACCGGCGCCTCTACTGCGTGACGATGATACCGTTGACTATCGGGAACTGGGAATTTTGCAGGACGTCGTTCTGGGGCAGGTGGTCGCGTACCGGACCCCTGGGGAGATGGGCCGCTCTGGCCGAGATGTGTATGGCCGCGAAGTGCTTGCACTTCCCCCCGTGCAGGTGACGTTGCCAAAGGGCGCGGGTACGGTTGTCAGTGAGGACGGCATATCTCTATGCGCGGACGCGGCGGGTCAGATCGTATTTGATAAACAGCAAAACGTATCGGTGCTTCCTGTATATCATGTTCATCACGATGTGGATTTCAGCACTGGCAATATCGATTTTATCGGCAGTGTTCGAATCGACGGCAGTGTACGGTCTGGCTTTACAGTAAAGGCCAAAGGCAATATTGAGGTGCGGGGCATCGTGGAAACCGCCACGCTGGAGGCTTCGGGAAGCATTGTCATCCGGGGCGGAGTCCAGGGGAATCAAAGATGCAGGATCGTGGCGGGCGCGTCTGTAAAAGCGCAGTACCTGCAAAATTCGACAGTCGAAGCAGAGGGAAACGTGACTGTGTCAGACAGTATTATGCACAGCACCGTCTCTGGAGACTCCGTTCTCCTGACAGGCAAGAGGGGACTCCTGGTTGGCGGAGTCACTCAGGCAAAGACGCGCATCTCTGTTCGCACGGCTGGTTCGCATCTGTCCGTTCCAACCCGTCTTGAACTCTGGCCTGACGGAGAACTGCACGCGAAAGTGTACAGGTACTCAGAGCAACTGAAGGGGGAGCTCGACACATTGACGAAAATCGGAGAGGTGCTGGTTCGGTTGCAGGTTATGGAGCGCCGACTGGGAACACTGCCCCCTGAACAGAGCGTCACGAAGGAACGTCTGGAAGCCACTTACGCGCAGTTGCAAATGGAGAGTGAGCGCTTGCGAAGGGAGAGGGATCGCGCGGCGCAGGAGGCCATCCTGCAATCTCCCTCTGTTGAGGTTGCGGAGGTTGCATATCCCGGCGTTCATCTGGTCGCAGGCCATATAGAGCATCAATTGCTAGAAGCCGTTCACAGTTGTACGTTTGTTATCACGGAGAATGGCTGGACAAAACGGTCGTAGACTCAACATGGATGTCCTGGGAATCCTAAAAATTGAATTTGTGGGGTGATGCGGTTGTACGTGGGTCTTTTGATTGGCATCGGTCTCCTGGTCATCGGGTACTCATTTGTGGCTGCTGCAAAACTGGGCCGCACAAAGGAACAGGCCGATGTCGTGGAAGCTATGGAGACGTTTGTGCGACACATGGAGGCCGAGAACGATCGGGTTATCGAACTAATAGCGTCTTTGCGGCACAAATTTGACAACCAGCAACTCATTGCAGGACGTGCGCTGCAGTCCATGAACGATGCGGTGATGGAGTTGGCGGACAGAGTGACGCGTCTTGAGACAGCCGGCCCTTCCCCGTCAGCGCGGGGCGGCGGATGGAAATCAGCAACGCGAGCGCCGGAGATTTTGTCCGGCAAGTATCGCGAAGTGGCCGTCAGACTGCTGGATGGTCAAGAACCCGATCAAATCATGCGGGATTTGGACATCGGTCAGGGGGAGATTGAACTGGTGACGCGCGTGCTGGAGAATGGGAGCACTCTCTCGTGAGACAGCAGTTTTTGGCTGGTCTTGGCGTCGGATTGCTGCTCGCGGCCCTTCTCTATGGGGTAATGAACGTAGGACGGACGCTTTCGCCACCAGGGCATTCAGGCCCAATAACCGTATCCGGCGCCACCCCGAGCGTGGCCAGCGCGCCGCGATCTGATCCAGACACAACCCGCCGCGGAACACGCCGGTCGTTTCCGGTCACGCGTACAAAGCCTCCCGTCGTCGGTAGGAAGACGCCCGTTCGCGTCGTCATCGTTCCAGGCATGTCGGTGCAGGCGATCGCTGATCAACTGGTTAGGGCGGGAGTGCTACAGAGCGGAGGCGCATTTGTCGCAATGGCCAAGAGAGAACCGTTCTTGCGTGCAGGCACTTATGAACTTCGCCGCAATGAACCGTTGCCAGAATTGCTCTTTGCGCTGACAGCTTCTTAGTGGACGTGTTCATCGGCGCGGCGGCGTGACGACGTGCGGCGTGACCTTTTGCTTGCCGGTAGCTGCGATTTAGTGGTATACTCTTGCAGGTGAAAATTCGCACGTTCGCGGAGAAAGGTCAAGTCTGTGCGTAACAGGGGCCGATTCGGTGAAGCGAGCGGAGGACAAACTTGAAGGGGGATTGACATAGATGGCTGTCATTTCAATGAAACAATTGCTGGAGGCTGGTGTGCACTTTGGCCACCAGACGAGGCGCTGGAATCCGAAAATGGATCGCTTCATTTTCACGGAGCGCAACGGAATTTACATCATCGACTTGCAAAAGACTGTGAAGAAAGTGGAAGAGGCGTACAATTTTGTCCGACAAATCGCTTCCGAAGGGAAAACTGTCCTGTTTGTGGGAACAAAAAAACAGGCTCAGGAGTCGGTGCGTGACGAGGCGCGCCGCTGTGGCGGATATTTCGTGAATCAACGGTGGCTGGGCGGAACTCTGACCAACTTTAGCACCATCCAAAAACGGATTGAGCGACTTCGCGCGCTTGAAACCATGGAAATGGACGGAACCTTTGAAGTCTTGCCCAAGAAAGAAGTTATCCTGCTGCGTAAGGAACAGGAGCGACTGGAGAAATTCCTCGGCGGGATCAAGGACATGAAGAAGCTCCCAGGCGCGTTGTTCATCATCGATCCGCGCAAAGAACGTATTGCCGTGGCGGAGGCGCGCAAACTGGGCATTCCCATCGTGGCGATTGTGGACACAAACTGCGATCCGGACGAGATCGATTATGTGATTCCGGGCAACGATGATGCGATTCGCGCAGTGAAGCTGCTGTGCAACAAAATGGCGGATGCAGTGGTCGAAGGCAGCCAGGGCGGGGAAGAGACTGCGTCCTAGGGAACATGTGATAAAGTCCGCACAGCAGGCGCTATGATCCCGCATATAGTGTTTGAGGCTTTACTTAAACACTATATGTACCGCAGCGCGCCTGCTGAAATTGGGCTTATCACATGTTCCCTAGAGCAGGATGGCGGCATAACGCGGGCGCCAGTGATGGTCGTCTTCCAATCACTGGCGAGCCATGATCGTTCCATTTGATGGGAACGCTGATGATGCGACGGACAGACTGGCTTGGAGATACAGGGTAGGTATAACATGGTGGAGTCAAGTGGCTGTCGCCTTGCTTCACCATATTTTTGAACGAGCGACAGGCGGATGGCCGCCTTGGTAAACGGATACACATGAACAGCATAAGGAGCGGACTGAACATGGCAACAGTAACGATAGAAGCGGTAAAGCAGTTGCGCGAAAAAACAGGAGCCGGAGTGAATGACTGCAAAAAGGCCCTGACGCAGACAGACGGCGACATGGATAAAGCCGTCGAATTTCTGAGGGAGCAGGGCTTGGCGTCAGCGGCGAAAAAAGCAGGCAGAGTGGCCGCCGAGGGCGTTGTGGAGTCATATATTCACGGGGGCGGACGAATCGGCGTGCTTGTTGAGGTCAATTGCGAGACGGACTTTGTGGCGAAAACCGATGAGTTTCGCGCATTGTGCCGCGACATTGCCATGCATATTGCCGCAACCAAACCAGAGTATTTGCGTCGTGAAGATGTTGCGGACGACGTTGTGCAACGCGAAACCGAGATTTTTCGCCAGCAGACGCTGAATGAGGGCAAACCGGCCCACATTGTGGACAAGATCGTCGCGGGCAAGGTTGACAAATTCCTGCGCGAGCAATGCTTGCTTGATCAACCGTTCGTTAAGGATCCTTCCGTCACGGTAGCCACTCACGTTGCCTCCAAGATCAGCAAGATTGGAGAAAACATATCCATTCGTCGTTTTGTCCGTTACGAGATGGGCGAGGGGATCGAACGGCGGCAAGACGATTTTGTTGCTGAAGTGATGGCGCAGATTAAAAAATGACATTCGGGGAGCACGAAATGTGTTCCCTTTTCGCATCGGACATGGTCATGGGGGGACTTTATGGGCGCGACCAAGTATAAACGCGTGGTGTTGAAGTTGAGCGGCGAAGCATTGGCGGGCTCTGATGATTTCGGAATCTCGTCGGAGGTGCTTCATTCGGTGGCGCAGCAGATTCGCGATGTGACCGCTTTGGGAGTCCAAATGGCTGTTGTCGTGGGGGGAGGGAACATCTGGAGGGGGGCTACCGCCAGCGCCGAAGGGATGGATCGCGCACACGCGGATTACATGGGCATGCTCGCCACTGTCCTGAACGCCCTGGCCCTTCAGGACGCTCTTGAGAGAGCCGGTGTCGTAACGCGCGTACAAACGTCCATTGAGATGCGCCAGGTGGCGGAACCGTATATCCGTCGAAGGGCTATTCGCCACCTGGAAAAGGGCCGCGTCGTCATCTTTGCAGGCGGCACCGGCAACCCCTTTTTCACCACCGATACCACCGCCGCGCTGCGCGCCGCCGAGATTGAAGCGGAGGTCATCCTCATGGCAAAGAGTGGCGTGGACGGGGTCTATTCGGCGGATCCGCAAAAGGTTCCGACTGCAACCAAGTATGAAACGCTTAATTTTATGACTGTTTTGAGTCTGGGGCTCGGCGTCATGGACTCGACTGCGACGTCTTTGTGCATGGATAACAATATCCCTATTCTTGTGTTTTCTATTACGGAGGCCGGTAACATTCGCCGCGCCGTTCTAGGTGAAGCAATCGGCACGATCGTGCGGAGGGATGAATAGTGAGCGCAGACTATATCAAGACTGCGGAAGAGAGAATGGAGAAATGTCTGTCTTCGTTAAAAAAAGATTTTGCGACGATACGGGCTGGTCGCGCAACACCGGCGCTGCTTGACAAGATTACCGTCGACTATTATGGCTCTGTGATGCCCGTCAATCAGATGGCCAATATCACAGCCCCGGAACCTCGCCTTATCGTAATCCAGCCTTGGGATAAGGGAACACTCGCTGAAATTGAACGGGCGATTCAAAAGTCAGACCTTGGCCTGACGCCGACAAATGACGGAATCGTGATTCGTTTGGCCATTCCCCAACTCACTGAACAGCGGCGGGTGGAGTTGACAAAGGTGATCAAGAAAATCGCGGAAGAGTCGCGAGTCGCGGTGCGCAATGTAAGACGCGACACCAATGAAGAGATCAAAAAGGCTGAGAAACAATCTGTTCTGCCCGAGGACGAGAGCCATCGACTGCAGGAACGAATCCAGAATGCCACAGATCACGCGGTCGCTGAGATCGACCGCCTGCTGGCGCAGAAGGAACGTGAACTCCTGGAAGTGTAAGGCCTGGGCAAGCGAGGAAGCGCGGAGTTTTTGCCACTTCACAAACCACCGGGTTAAGATGAAAGTTTTTGGGGTGTGTGTGATGGGGGAGAGGCGAGTATGGGAGTCTGGACCACCCTGTTCCGTAAGTTTAGAGGTAGGCGTTCCTACGATGAGTCGTTTCTCGCAGAGCACATTCCTGCGCACATTGCGATCATTATGGATGGTAACGGACGTTGGGCGCGACGTCGAGGATTACCTCGCGCGGCGGGCCATCATGCCGGGATGCTCGCCATGCGTGAGGTGATACGCGCCGCCGACGACTGGGGCGTACAAGTGCTGACCCTTTACTCGTTTTCCACTGAAAACTGGAAGCGACCCCGTCAGGAAATCGACTATTTGTGGCAGTTGGTCGATGAGTTTTTCCAATTGGACATTGAGGAATTAGTGGAACGCAACGTATGTATTAAAATAATCGGCGATGAGGAACAACTGCCTGAGGTCACACAGGCAACGATACAAAAGGCGCGGAACCAGACGATCGCGAACACGGGTTTGGTTGTGCAGTTCGCCCTGAACTATGGTAGTCGCAGTGAGATTGTCAAGGCCGTTCAGACGGTGGCCCGCCGAGTGGAGAGAAACGAACTGCGCGCGTCGGACATTACGGAAGGCGCAATCGCAGCGGCTCTTGAGACAGCGGACGTTCCGGATCCGGACCTGCTCATTCGCACGGCGGGCGATCAACGGGTCAGCAACTTTCTCCTTTGGCAAATCGCATATACGGAATTTGTGTTTGTCGACGAGACGTGGCCGGAGTTTACCCGAACTCACTTTGAAGAGTCGATCAAGACGTACTTGACCAGGGAACGCAGGTTTGGCGGACTGAAGTGAGGTGTATGCATGCTGCGTCAGCGAGTGGTGACGGCGATTTTGGGCGCCATTTTGGTGGTGGGGGCTACACTCCTTGGGGGAGTGTGGACCGCGCTGCTATTTGCCGCGATCGCTGTGGTCAGCACCCTCGAGATTGGCGCCATGATGAAGGTGCGCGCGGCGAGCGCGGAAAATATCATCGCAGTAGCCTTCACGATTCTGATGGTCATGTGGGTGCCTTTCGAGCAGTTCTGGTACGTCCTGTTCTATGCGTTGCTCATCGTGACCATACTTAGACGGGAGCAGTTTTCGTTTTCTGGAGCGGGCGTTCTGTTTGCGGCCGCTCTTTATTCGAGTTACGCGTTTCGCATGATGCTGAACCTGCGCGCGTTGTCAGACGGGGTTGGTTGGGTGCTGATCGTATTTGTGGGGATCTGGTCGACGGATACCGGGGCGTTTTTTGTCGGTCGGGCTTTTGGCGGCCGCAAGCTCCTTCCTGAAGTGAGCCCGAAAAAGACAGTGTCCGGGGCTTTGGGGGGGTTTATCTTTGCGACGGCAATGACTCCGCTGGCGGGTTCGATGATGATCCATGGGGGGATGCACCGATTACTGGCGTTGGCTTTTCTGGGTGCGATGATCTCGATTGCGGGACAACTCGGCGATCTGGTCGAGTCGGCGCTCAAACGCCATTATTCGGTCAAGGATTCGGGATGGCTATTGCCTGGGCATGGGGGCATTCTGGACCGCTTCGATAGCTTGCTCTTGGCCGCTCCCATCGCATATCATTTAATTACATGGCTATTTCCGCATGCGTGAGAAGGAGTTGGAGGCCGTGGTTCGTGGATTGGCGATCCTTGGCGCCACAGGGTCCATTGGGCGGCAAACGCTGGACGTGGTGCGGGCGCATCCGGAACGCTTGCGAGTTGAGGTTGTTTCCGCGCACAGCGATGTCAATGCACTCTTGGCTATTGCCAAGGAGTTTTCCGTTCCTCGCGTCGCAGTGCGCGATAGACAGCAGGCGCAGACCGTACGAGACGCTCTCCCGGCCACTCAAGTACTGTGGGGCGACCATGCGTTGGTGGAGGCTGTTCTGTCGCCCGGCGTCGATCTGGTTATCAACGCGGTGGTTGGCTCTGCGGGAATCCGGCCCACCCTTGCGGCCTTGGACGCAGGAGTGGATGTAGCCCTCGCCAACAAAGAAACCGTGGTCGCTGCGGGCCAAATGGTGGTCACTGCCGCGAGCCGTTCAGGCGCCCGCATCATACCGATTGACTCTGAGCATTCGGCCATTGCGCAGTGTCTGAAGGGTTACAGTCCTGATGACGTTGCCAGCCTGCTTCTCACCGCGTCGGGAGGACCGTTTCGGACAGTATCTGCCGATGGGCTGCTCACGGTTACCGTGTCCGACGCCTTGGCCCATCCCACTTGGCGAATGGGCGCCAAAAACACGATAGACTCCGCCACACTGATGAATAAAGGCCTTGAAGTCATCGAGGCGCATTTTCTGTTTTCTATACCGTATCATAACATTGATGTGGTGGTGCACCCCCAGAGTATCATTCACTCTTTGGTCGCGTTTCGAGATGGTTCCATGCTGGCGCAACTGAGCGTGCCTGACATGCGATTGCCGATCCAGTATGCCATTTTCGAAACCGCTGGACGACTGGAGGCGCCCTGGGAGCGCCTTGATCTGACCCAGGTGGCAAAACTCACATTC
>JAJZEE010000060.1 GCA_021805735.1 Bacillota bacterium | reverse complement strand
CTAATCCTGTGCTCAACGCCTTTCGGCATCACAGCTTGGTTCACATATTAGGCGTGAAAAAACTCCCACCCAACTGGTCAAGTGCTCAACGCCTTTCGGCATCACAGCTTGGTTCACGGATTCTGTATCAGTAGCACGTTTTCGGCATCGTACGTGCTCAACGCCTTTCGGCATCACAGCTTGGTTCACATGTGCGCGTTGTGAGCGGGTCACGATCTGGTATGTGTGCTCAACGCCTTTCGGCATCACAGCTTGGTTCACCCCACACCCCCTCAACACCCTGCTCAACCGCCTTGTGTGCTCAACGCCTTTCGGCATCACAGCTTGGTTCACTCATCGCCCTACGTTTCTCTGATCCATACGTAGCCCGGTGCTCAACGCCTTTCGGCATCACAGCTTGGTTCACGACCATGCGCTCATCCCCCGTCATGCGTATGTCCGACGTGCTCAACGCCTTTCGGCATCACAGCTTGGTTCACAATAATCGATGATCCGATATATCGGATCGATGTAGATTGTGCTCAACGCCTTTCGGCATCACAGCTTGGTTCACCTGGAAGGAGTGGTCAAGGCAAATGCTGTACGCCGGTGCTCAACGCCTTTCGGCATCACAGCTTGGTTCACAGGTGCGTATTCGCGTACCAATTTGATGCCAATCTTGTGCTCAACGCCTTTCGGCATCACAGCTTGGTTCACCCCTCGTGCCCGTCCATCCGTGCACACACTGCGTTCGTGCTCAACGCCTTTCGGCATCACAGCTTGGTTCACGCCTTTACGACAAGCGCGTGATACAAGAGGATCAGCGTGCTCAACGCCTTTCGGCATCACAGCTTGGTTCACGAGTGCCCGCGATGCGGCAACCGTCACTTTCTGATGTGCTCAACGCCTTTCGGCATCACAGCTTGGTTCACCAGTCCGAAAGTAGAGATTCCCTTGCTCGTCCGCATAGTGCTCAACGCCTTTCGGCATCACAGCTTGGTTCACGCGTGATGGAGAGACGCAAACAAGCCCGACGCGAGCGGTGCTCAACGCCTTTCGGCATCACAGCTTGGTTCACGCGACCGGAAGACCTTTGTGAATTGGAGGTAGTTGTGCTCAACGCCTTTCGGCATCACAGCTTGGTTCACCCACCCATGGCCTTGACCATCGTTACGAGTTGCTTTCGTGCTCAACGCCTTTCGGCATCACAGCTTGGTTCACTCTCCACTCTCGGGTTCGCCTTGTCTACGTCTATATCGTGCTCAACGCCTTTCGGCATCACAGCTTGGTTCACCTGTGTCGCCGAATCAACTCCGTTTTGACCCTGAAGTGCTCAACGCCTTTCGGCATCACAGCTTGGTTCACTTGGCGATCTTTCTCGGCGTGACGGTGATTCCGAAGATGTGCTCAACGCCTTTCGGCATCACAGCTTGGTTCACCCGGGAAAGACGCCCAATCCCGACTATTAAACGTCAACTGGTGCTCAACGCCTTTCGGCATCACAGCTTGGTTCACTTGCTCGAAACGTTACTCGTACCAGACACCGCAGGCAGTGCTCAACGCCTTTCGGCATCACAGCTTGGTTCACTTTACGCTCTTTCCGATTCTGCGTCAGCAACGTCACGTGCTCAACGCCTTTCGGCATCACAGCTTGGTTCACACAGGGAACCTTAACCACAGGAGCACGCTCACCAACAGTGCTCAACGCCTTTCGGCATCACAGCTTGGTTCACCGCGCCCGTCCGTCGTAGTAGTATTCGTTGACCACGTGCTCAACGCCTTTCGGCATCACAGCTTGGTTCACATGACGCGCGCGCAGTTCCAAGCGATCTGGACGCCTAGTGTGCTCAACGCCTTTCGGCATCACAGCTTGGTTCACTCATGCCTGGCGGGAGAATTGCCAATTATGCTGCTATGTGCTCAACGCCTTTCGGCATCACAGCTTGGTTCACAATAACCTTCGGGATGACGCTGACCCCGATCAATATAGCGTGCTCAACGCCTTTCGGCATCACAGCTTGGTTCACAAGAGAAACTTTCTAATTATCCAATTTTGCTGTTGAGTGCTCAACGCCTTTCGGCATCACAGCTTGGTTCACCGGTTGAATCAGGAGTAACCGGACTGGCCAGGATTTGTGCTCAACGCCTTTCGGCATCACAGCTTGGTTCACTAACCGGACACTCGGGGGGTTAAATCGTGCTTACCAGTGCTCAACGCCTTTCGGCATCACAGCTTGGTTCACGCGGGCCGTCGCTTCGGGAAGTCCAGTACCACGAAGTGCTCAACGCCTTTCGGCATCACAGCTTGGTTCACTTGCGTGCGAGAAGCGAGAGTCATCATCCTAGCTTGTGCTCAACGCCTTTCGGCATCACAGCTTGGTTCACATTGAACGTTTGTCATCGCGACACGAGCGCCCGCGTGCTCAACGCCTTTCGGCATCACAGCTTGGTTCACTTCTGGTAAGATATTTTCTGTTTCGAGCGTTTTCATGAAGTGCTCAACGCCTTTCGGCATCACAGCTTGGTTCACAAACAGGGCTGGCAAAGTTAAGAGAGGAGTACTCGATGTGCTCAACGCCTTTCGGCATCACAGCTTGGTTCACATGACACGCAGCCCACAGGCCTGAAGGGCGCGCAAGTGCTCAACGCCTTTCGGCATCACAGCTTGGTTCACAATATCCATAAAGATCCATTCAGACGACGCCGATTCGTGCTCAACGCCTTTCGGCATCACAGCTTGGTTCACACCACACTAATCGTTTTACCCTTTCCCGGCAGTCCCAGTGCTCAACGCCTTTCGGCATCACAGCTTGGTTCACTCGACCTGCCGGACGGAGTGGAGCTTGAGACAAAGTAGTGCTCAACGCCTTTCGGCATCACAGCTTGGTTCACGTAACAAACACGAGTTGTCCATCATGCCCTTTTAATGTGCTCAACGCCTTTCGGCATCACAGCTTGGTTCACTCCACACATCCCCGTTGCTCTGCACATAACCCCCTAGTGCTCAACGCCTTTCGGCATCACAGCTTGGTTCACTCTTGCGCTCCGGTAAGCCCTCAATCCGTTGCAAAGCCAAGTGCTCAACGCCTTTCGGCATCACAGCTTGGTTCACAAGTGTGAGGTTAGGGTTCAGGTACCGGAGGCGGATTAGTGCTCAACGCCTTTCGGCATCACAGCTTGGTTCACTTGCGCTCCGGCAACCCCTCGATACGTTGTACAGCCAAGTGCTCAACGCCTTTCGGCATCACAGCTTGGTTCACAAACAATGCATGAATCCCAGTCCCGGTCGCAGGCAGAAGTGCTCAACGCCTTTCGGCATCACAGCTTGGTTCACGCGATAAATGTAACAACCAATACAGAATAAAACATAAGTGCTCAACGCCTTTCGGCATCACAGCTTGGTTCACTGTCCTTCGGGATGCCCCTTTTTGATTCCACTGACAATGTGCTCAACGCCTTTCGGCATCACAGCTTGGTTCACGTAATCATACGAACTAACAATTCCTGGCGACCCTGTGCTCAACGCCTTTCGGCATCACAGCTTGGTTCACTTCCTTACTCCAACAATTAACAAAAGTAACCTTAACGTGCTCAACGCCTTTCGGCATCACAGCTTGGTTCACACGAGCTCCCGCCAGAGGCGCCTCCCGCAGATCCTAGTGCTCAACGCCTTTCGGCATCACAGCTTGGTTCACCCCTTTTTATGTCTTAATTTTGTTAAGCTATCTAATCGTGCTCAACGCCTTTCGGCATCACAGCTTGGTTCACGAAGGCATAGGCAACCCATTCATGTAACCCTGATTACGTGCTCAACGCCTTTCGGCATCACAGCTTGGTTCACCGACGTCGGATCAGGCATCGTAGGAGCAGTCAGTGTGTGCTCAACGCCTTTCGGCATCACAGCTTGGTTCACTGTGATATCGGCGGTGCAGGGGATTGGCAACGGCGGTGCTCAACGCCTTTCGGCATCACAGCTTGGTTCACAACTGTAGGCTCCACCAGGCGTCAAGCCACTAACGGGTGCTCAACGCCTTTCGGCATCACAGCTTGGTTCACGAGTTCCCTGCCGCAACCTGGTTGTAGGCGATGGGCAGTGCTCAACGCCTTTCGGCATCACAGCTTGGTTCACCGGATACTCGTCGGGATCGATCTCGTGTTTGCTGTCGTGCTCAACGCCTTTCGGCATCACAGCTTGGTTCACGTTGCACGCCACGGTGACGGTGCCACGCTCGATCAGTGCTCAACGCCTTTCGGCATCACAGCTTGGTTCACCACGGATCAATAACTTTATTTACACCCATTATTACGTGCTCAACGCCTTTCGGCATCACAGCTTGGTTCACAGACAATCGAAATGCGATGGCTGCTCACAGGCGGGATGTGCTCAACGCCTTTCGGCATCACAGCTTGGTTCACAAGCGCCGAAAGCAGATGTGCCATTTGACTGTTCATTCGTGTGCTCAACGCCTTTCGGCATCACAGCTTGGTTCACTACTAAGTCGTTTAGGATATTGGAGAGAAAGAACGTGCTCAACGCCTTTCGGCATCACAGCTTGGTTCACATCCACTACAACCACTGTAGGCAGCGCAACCGCTTGTGCTCAACGCCTTTCGGCATCACAGCTTGGTTCACTCCATTGCATCTTGATACTTCAGGCATAGTGGGATGGTGCTCAACGCCTTTCGGCATCACAGCTTGGTTCACAACATCATCATTGTGCCGCTAGTAGCACGACGAAAGAGTGCTCAACGCCTTTCGGCATCACAGCTTGGTTCACACACTGTAAAACGCATCATGGCAGAAGATGGGGAAATGTGCTCAACGCCTTTCGGCATCACAGCTTGGTTCACCCCTCGGGCGTGTCGCCCTTTCGATGTCTTAATTAGTGCTCAACGCCTTTCGGCATCACAGCTTGGTTCACGACCGACATCGCGGCTGCGTGTGACGCCCTTGAAGTGCTCAACGCCTTTCGGCATCACAGCTTGGTTCACTGGGAGCGCGCTGTGCTCGGCGAAAAACTGCCAGGGTGCTCAACGCCTTTCGGCATCACAGCTTGGTTCACGGCCCGCGCGCTAACCTCCCGCCAGCACTAGCTGGTTGACAACTCCATTCAAGGACCTACTGCCTGTGCTTATCATCCTCTCCTCCAGTCCCCATTTTACACGAAAATCACAATGCCCGGTCGCGTTAGAACAGGTATACATCCCCGTGCAACGCCCATTTCTTGTCGCCGCCAAGTGATTCAAGTACCTAACCGAATCAAGATGCGGCAAAACTGCCGTATATCAACGATTCGGAACATTTTCCCCTTCCGTACTCGGACAACGATGTAGATACTTGAAACCAACGAACAAACGAATACCGAGCAACATTCACCACCCAACACACGAGCAGACCCATACACGTCCGAGCGTTAACACTAGAACAATTCAAAACGATCCGTCCGCTCTTCTATTATACTGCGCACATTCAGCTGGACAATCCGGTTGACGTCCGCTTTTTGAATGGGCGCAATCAGCAGACTATCCTCCTCACTTAAGGCAACGGACAGTTCCCAGCGCAGGCTGGCCATCTGAGTTTCACTGACATAACACTGAAATACAGAATACTGAATCGGCTGCCCATACGATTTCAGCAATCGGTAACACTTACGCCAACGTTTCGGATCGCGAATGTCGTAACATATGAGGTAAAACTTCTTATGTGTCGACATGTGTCAACGAATGCGATTGAGCGCAAAAAGACCCGGTGCGCCCGACCATTCCTTTTCTAAGAGTCGGACTTCCAACTCCATGGCGCGATCGTACGTCAGAGAATATCCGATGACCGGGTGCTTCCATACGTCCTGCTTACGCCTTTCGTAAATAGAAATCGCCTTTCTTCTACCAGACTCACTCAACCAACATTGCTGACCGGTTCCAGTAAAGTCGTCTTCATCCCACTGATTCCGGTGAGCGCTGCCGATAAGAACCGTGTCACACAATGACACGCGAAAGAGTTCCATCAAATCGAGGGCGAGTGGATAGGCCGTGGATCTCGCTTGATGAAAAAACCCAATACAGGGATCCAGCCCAACGATAATAATCGACTTCACGCTGTCGCGATACAAAAGACTATAGAGAAACGACAAGACTGCATTCGCCGGATCCTTCGGCGGCCGACGGTTTCTCCCTTCAAATGTCATCCCTCTTGTGTCGTCCCGCAACAAATAAGCGATGCAAGAGAAATATGCCCGACCCGCAAGTCCTTCCCATCCGCGCAACACATCAAGCGATTGCGCTCGACTGGATTTCTTGAGCGCTTCGCGCATGGTATCGATTTCCTCGATCAAATCTTCCCTGAACTTGCCCCGCGACAAACGCATCATGTATTTGATCTGCATCTCCATTTTTGCCTTTGCCGTGGAAATTGCGAGTCGTAAGCAGGTGTCCGCGTCAGTCAGCCCCGCATATTGCCGAAGTCGACGCTGTACGCCGCCCGCCGCGTTGACTACCGATCCAACGTATTTGCCTCCGCCCGTCATCCAGTGTACCGGAATTCCCTCGCTCGCGCAGAGGTGCAACGTCTGTGTAGTCATTTGGGCGTTCCCGTGCAACGTGATACTACCAACATCATGTAAGGGAACATCCTTTTTCTCGGTATCCTTGTCATCGATGGTGATTGATTGTCCAGATCTACGAACGGTCGCCCTGGGAGACGTCACGTGAATGTCGAGTTTGTCCCGATCCGCAGGGAAAGCAATCCCGACCGTCCGATCAGGCTCATGCAACAGGCGTTCTTCTTCAGGCAAACAAACTGGCGCAAGTGAACATTTGGCGCAAAGGCGCTCATTCGTCGCCACTGCGGGGCGCTGAAGAGACTTTCTCAAACTGCTTGCTCGTTTGACAGCGTCCTTGACCTTTGCTCGAAGTGACTCATTCACTGGCACAATCGCCGTGCGATGGTCGGTCGCGTAATACACTCTCGCTTCCGAGATCAATTGCCCCGTATGCTGCTCCAGCAGCAGTGCATAAGCCCCGACCTGCAGTTCATCAGACGACCAAGGAGTCACGTCGCCATTTTGCTCGATGTGCGCGCACCCCTTTTTGTACTCGAACGGAATCATCTGACCATTAGTGGTTCGAACGACGTCCATTTTCCCGTACAAGCCAAGTTCGTCACTTTCGAGAGTCAATGACGTGACTTCGTCATATTCCGGAATCTGCTCATGAAATCGACGGCCATCGTACACGCGCTGGTCGGCAATTCTGATTTCCTCAACCTCTTCCAGATAAAACAATCTCTCGCAATACGCTAAAGCATGTAACGCCATGACCCGTGTAAGCGGTTCCTCTACCATATCCATACCAGACTCTACCCTTTCTGCAGTGAGTAATAGTCTCAGTATGGACATCGCAAGTGAAGTACAGTCATGATCCAGACCCAAAATCGCTACGAAGGACGCTGGATTTCAAACATACGAAGTTCCGACAGATGGTCAAGTGGTCGAAACGATGCCCTTTTCCAAACGGTATTTCTTGTTCCGACATGGTCTACCCATACAGGCACAGACCATTCGCCGGATTCGTCTGGCTGCAAACAGAAAGCGTGGGTCATTGCCAGATGATCCGTGACTTGTGCGTGTTTCATAAGCGAGAACTCATCGACTAAGTTGTGACTTTCTCCACATGAAAAACCCCCGAAACGTTTCGTATTGCCGGGCCATTCGAATGTTTGCATCATCTGATCGGCCAATCCACTTCCATCTGGGCTCACCGCAATTAAAAACTCCAGTCCGGTCAACAGGGTTTGCAACTCTGGCTTGGAGTTGTTCGCATCGTTCAAGTCTCTCGACTTTACCCGTCGGATTTTGCGCAACATGATGGATGGTACGCCCAACTGCGTCACCACAATGGCCAGGCGGGATCCAACATAGATGGAGCGGTCGACCTCGCCAATGAAAGAGAGGATCATCCCGTAGACCGTAGCTGGCGTCGGAAATGGATAACTCTCGACAAACTCTCTGGCAAACGGAATCCCGAATGATGCAATCGGCACATTCACACGCACCCAAACCGTTTGATTGACATCGATCTTGGTACGCGGTTGGTTCATCGCAGGAGTGCCTCCTTGACTCTGTCCGCCGTTTGCTTGATGCCGGAAAGTACGGTGACTCCTAAGGCCTCCAGTGCGGAACGCTCTTCGGCAGCGAAGCATTCCCCTCCAATGTAGATTTCCAATGCGTCCACATCGCCAGATTCAATGCGTCTAAGGAGCGTATGCAATGTCAGTTGTTCGCCGCTCTCGTCCGATTCTGCGACATACAAGACGCGTGGCGCCGGGTCTTGTGTCACTCGGAATATGCACAGCGCTGGCGAAAAATCATAAAGGAAACGGCCTTGATTGCCACCCACATTATGCAAAGCACTGAGGCCGTCAATGATTCCTAGTGCACGTCTGGATTCTGATAAAGCATCCGGGGTGACTGAGAAGCTGTACTGGTATCGCGTTGCATGCAGTTCTGCCGCGTACAAGGAAGTATTCCCCTTGATCCCACTCTTGGCGTTGAACGTCACCTCACCGTTAAACGGCGTAACAGACACGGCCCGTGTGACTTCCAAAGGGCCTCTCCTTGCTGTTGTGGTGCCCTTAAGTTCTTTTGCACCTTTCGCTGGTTTGTCACCTTTCGCAGTTTTCTCCCCATCAGAGTTCTCTACTTTTGCCGCCTTTGCATCCATGTACCCCATCACATCGTCATCCATGAATCGTACTGCGGAAAATGCTTGGTCTTGAAAAGTTGACGTTCCTGTCTGATCATCCCAAACCCGATTCACTTGGTAGAGTGAATCGCCGGTTTCCTCGAATATTCGTTGCCAGTATAATCTCAACGCATAACGAATCGCCTCAGCGGAGACTGTGGTGTGCGTTTGGCCTTTCCAAAGAATCTTTTGCAAAGTGGTAACGTTTCCTTCGTTTTCACCCCGGTTGTTTGCAGCGACACCGTATTGGGTCACGATCGTGCCATGCACATGTTTGGTCATTGAACAGTCTCCTCTGCCGTCAATTGAATGTCATCTTTATCTTCTGTATCACTCAGTACATCATCTAACTCAACCGCGTGACTTCCCCGATATGTCGCGATGGCCAACAGACATAAATCCCTGAGCTCCTTCCAGTCCACTTCCCCTTCAAATACACTCCGATGCAGAATCTCACGTTCCGTCAGTTGATCGGGATTGTCGGACTTCAGCCTCGGATACGTATTTGCCACAAATCGCATGAGCGTTTCACGAAGTGCTTCTTTCGTACGACAGTGTTGAAAACTGAGAATCATTTTCTCATACTCTCGGGAAAATGCTCTTTTCGTGTCACTGCCCCCATTGACCGCCTGGTGATAAACCTTGCCCAAACGATTATTGACAGCTTTCTGCATGACATCGATAAAGCCTTTTTTCAGTTCGCTATTCCAATTGTCACGATTCTCGACCAATGCGCTCATCCCCTCTCGCCATTCCTTTGTCATCATCAGCCATCTGCGTTTTCCGTGCATGTATTCGTGGAACCCAAGGTACCAAGGGTCACCCTGCAGCAGATTTTTCGCGATTTGCTCTCGCATCGGCATGACAAGTCCGTACGTCGCGCCCTTCGCACTCACTCTGGCTACATTCCCAAACTCTTGAAGCACAGAGAAGTAACGCTTCCTCGCCTCCTGATCGATGTGTCGAATCGTCACTGCACTGGTGCGTGTCTTTTGCTGCTTACTCCAAACAACACCGCCAAACCTCAGCGCGTAAAACTGCACGCCTTGTTCATATGCCAATGCAGGAAGCTTCATTTCAATGGCCGTTTGCAACACAGCGTCTGTCACACCCGCCACAAGACCGATTTTCGTAACCTGACTTCGCTCCGCATAGTACTCCGACAGCCTGTCCGCCTGATCTTGTAAATCGGACACTTGCGGTATCACGATGATGGATTGGGTCCGCTTGTCCCAGTCCCCTGCCGCATCGTAACTCTGTGCATTAAAATACAGACTACCCAAAGGCGCGCACATCAGAAGCAAGAATCTCTCCGGAGTATCCTCCCAAGAAGTCTGATTGTGCGCAATGTGCTTGGCGACGGCGCCAGGCAGAGCCCAGCCAGCCACCCGAATGAACTTCCCCGTCTTTCGGGATTCCGCAATCAGTTCTGCCGTGCCCTTTGACCGATGGTTAAAATCGGTGAGCGGTTTATATCTCGCCTGATTTTCTCCCTCACCACCCTTCATTCTAAACTCCGCTTCAGTCTGCCTTGACTGGGGATGCTGCAGAAACGTCTGCAGCAAGACGTTTTGAATGTCAGCAAGCGTTCTGTGCAGCAAGCGCCCGAACACGGGAAACTGAATCAAACCATCATCCAATCGATAAATCGTCTGTAGCAGATGGTGGATATCTTCGGCAGACTCTCCGAGGCCCTCAACCGTCAGTACATTGCCGGAAACCTTCTCGCGGACGGCTTCACCCATGCAATGGGTTTCCAAGCTCGCCAACAGCCCAACCAGACCCGCGCGATGGAACATGGTCATTCCTGGTTCGAACAAATCAAACTGCCAAGTCGACTCAGACATGTCGCCACTCCCCTCCCAACTCATCGCTGTACTCTACTTCCGTATCATCAACAATAGTGTAATGTCGCCACGATCTTTCTTTAGACCCTCTTCTCACACGCAATGGCAGAGGCAGAACAAACTTTATTCGATCGGTTGGCGTCATCGCCTGGCTAAAGTCACTTTTCATAATGATATCCATGGTGTATCCGGCTTCACGCAAAGAGTTTCCGAGTCTGGCCGGCTCTTCATCAAACCAAGTGAAACCTGTCTTCGGTTTCTCCTGCACCATCTCCTCAATCAATTCGTTTAGCCAATTTTGCAAATCTGACTGCGACATTTGGACTTCAGACTGCTTTTTGATATCGTCAACAAAACGCAAGCCAGTCGCAAGCTCATCTGTTGTGTAAGGTTTTGGGTTCAGCGGATATGTGAAGATCCCCATTCCCAAACGAGCACTATCCGGGCTGTGTCCACGATTCAATCTCCCCAGCCTCTGAACCATCGCTGGAAATGGAGCCACATTACTGATGAGCAAGTCTGCCGATATATCAAAGCTGATTTCACAGATTTGCGTGGTGACTGCAATCAAGGCGCCACTGTGTTCCCGAAATGACCCGACTACTTTCTGTTGGATTTGCCGCCTGTGCAGATATTTGAATCGCGAATGCAACAAGTGCGTCAAACTCGCCATATCTGGCAATGCGGTCAATTGCTCATAAACGGTTTTTGCCCAATTTACCTGGTTGAGCACAATCAATACCTTCCGTCCTGCTTGGACCGCCCCTCGTACGATGGAAACCAGTCCGGGAGACAATTCGGCACTCGGCGAACCCACATCCACTTGCACTTGATAACGTTTTATCGTCTCGATGTCCTCCGGCCCCCGAATCCAAGCAAGAGACTTGTCCTCTGCAGCTCCCTTCAAAGCCATCCTGTAGGCAGGCGGCAGGGTGGCCGTCATCATGACCATTGGCAAATGGAAATACCGGGCGAAAGCAAGTAAATGTTTGAACAGTTCTGGCGAATACGAGTGGACTTCATCGAAAACAACCATCGACTGACAGAGTGCTGGCAAGAGACAAAGAGACGATCTCCGCATCTGCAGCAATCCAAGCACCACATCTACAGTGCAAAATGTACTCGTCGCCATCAAACGCCTCAGAGATTCTGCAACATCTTCCAGCGCATCTTCTTTATCGTCATTCAGCCCGTCCGCTTCGCTAGCCTGTGGTAGCAAAAACTCCATGTCCACCTGACTGCGGCTGTGCAATAACTGCGATTCCACTCCGGATTTCAGTGCGTATTCTTCAAACGCCTGCGATGCGACCGATGTCATGGGAAACGATAAGAACAGCCCATGAGATTTGAGATAACTTGCACGTTTATACGCAGAAATCGTCTTACCAAGTCCACAACCCGCCTCCACAATCACGATGTCTGCTGTCGCTTTTGCGACTTGTTCCTGGAAGCGATCGATCGTAGGATGGATTTCCTTACCCTCCAAATGCGCCTTCACAACTTTTTTTAACTCCTGCGACAGCTCTGCTCTCGACTGGAAACTTAGCCTGAATTTTTCAAGACAGTCCAGCCACGATTCTCTTGTTGTGCACTGCAAGGACCCAATGGTGTCGACGGCGATCAGCGCGCCTCGCAGCATGTAACCAAGCATCTGTTCGAGTTGGGAGTATGACTGTTTCTTTACGCGACGATTAAACGGTAATTTCACTTCGCGCACCAGCCAGTCTTCTGTGCCTGGCAATGGATCGAGTTCTGTCAGTTCAACTGCACTGCCAAGAATACCTTCCAAGATTTCCATTACCCCAGATTTGTTCAGTCGATCTTGGTATATCGTGATTGATCCTTGATAAAAAGGTCCTCGCCCTTGTTCCATTTCGACTGACCTTCGAGGAAACTTCAGATGGTGACTAAGAATCGCTCCCTCCACGAAAGGGATCAGTCGCTCCTTTTGATCCGAAGCAAAATACGTTTGAATGGCGTCTCGAAGATTTGCGTCTCTGGACAGTATCCAATAGGAAATAACCTCGTGACGAACGTAATAGGGAGTCGACTTTCCTTTCCCAATCAGCGGATCTTCGAAGGAATTGGAGGCCTTACCCAGATCATGCGTGGAGGCGGCAAGCAACAGCGCCTTCTGGAACCATTCTACGTGCGTCTCATCTTCACTCCCACAAGCTCGAACCATAGATGCGGTGGCATAATCGTTAAATAACCGCGCTACGTCAACGCACTGCTCGATATGTCCCAACAGAGTGGCTGAGTAAGGAATCGGCTCGTCCGGCAATCGATTTTGCTTGAGCGACTTAGCAATCAAGGGGCGAGTCATCGCTCCATCCCACTTGCCGGGAGAAAAACACCAGCGGAATAGCGTCGCCTTCCGAATATACCGTCCACCTGTATGCGCACTGATGGATCCTCTTCCAGATTGGCTAGAAGTACGCCAAATCCCACCACTTTCTTGCCGTGAATCATCATGATCCGACGTCTCCGCACTTGAACTTCCGCATGAGATTCCAAGTCTATCAGGTAGTCATTTAATTTGTTTTCCATGTCGACCTCTGTTTCTGCGTGCTTGCTTGTCACGAAACGAGAGTAGAGTTTTGCTGCCGGTTGTATTAAACTAATGCTGGGCGGACCAAGTCGGACTGAACTCTGCCGAATGCGATACGTTTTACCCGCAAGTGCGACTGCGAGCGGGAGATGTGGTTGTGGGATTTGCACATACACATGGGATTCGTGTGTGAGCAGCAGTTCCTTGCCCAGCGGTTCAGCTTGAATAATCGGACTGACAACGAAACCATCCAGTCCGTGCAATTTTGGTTGCTCTGTGCAGAAAGCTGCGTAAAGCGGTTCCCCGTGATCGACAGGCACGTACTTTCCATAGATCGGGAAACGGAGACGGAGGCGGTCTAAGTCCACGGGCATACACATAGTTGATCACTCCCAATGTGTTATGTATTTATTTTAGTTGTTAATCATCCATAAGGTCCACAACTGAATTCTATAACTATTTCGCTACGAAGGCAATACTTACCTACGTAATTTTTGTATTTTTTTGTTCGCAGTGAATGCTGCAAGGCGTTGAGCACTATTTCTTTTGCGTTGTCAATAACACGCAACACAGCTGTGATGCCGAGAGGCGATGATCTTTTTAAAACAAACCCTAGGGAACGTGTGATAAACTCCAAATCCAATGAAGTTCGATCCTACCGACAATCTCAACACACCACATATAGTGGGTAGACTTGTCTTGATATGCTATTTGCGAGAAGCGATGTATTGGTGTGGTGCTGATTGAATTGGCTAAACCCTTTGTCACAGGTTCCCCAGGAGGCAACTGGGCTAACACGGAGGAAGTCCGAACGGACGGAAGCAAGAACACTATGTAATTTTCCTGCCTGCCCTTTCGTAATCGATGGAGATCAGCGTTACCGCCTATGTCAGAAATAACTTTGACTTCCGCGATCGCCCGACAAAAAGGCCCCCCGGAGTCGCATAACGCGCGCACTGTCGACGCAACCTAGACAGCAGACAGCAGCGACAGAACTGGAAATACGACGGCAGGGAGTCATCATTCCGCGACCCTGCGAAGGGCGGTGAGCACATGGGCGAGAGAACGCAATTTGAACCGGGAGACCGCGCGCCAAACGATGGGTTGTACATCGAAGTCAGCGAATCGAGACACACTGGATCGCTGCCTGATCTGCGCATGATCCGCCTGCAACAGGGCGATCGCTTTCCCGAAACGCAAAACAAGGATCGCAAGTGGACGCACAAGAAAAACTGAATGGCGACCAACCGTTCCAACCACCCATTCTCCTGCCATTGGCCGTCGCACTGCGGCAAAGCAAGAGTGACCTGCGCCGGAGAGAGTCTGACACGGCTTGGCGAAGCTCCGCACTCATCGGTGCGGCACAGCGAGCAGGGCATACGCCAAAGAAACGGTCTGCTTGCCAGGCACCGATGAACGCGGAGCTGACGACCTGATACGCAGGCATATGCCAAAGACAGGGCCTGCGCGCCTATCGCACAGATCCTGTCTCAGCGTATCTCTTTGCCAAAATATCAATCTCCTTCTTCAACTCTGACACCATTTCGCGCTCGGGAACTTTGCGCACCACTTCGCCATAACGAAACAACAGACCTTCGCCGCGCGCTCCGGCGATGCCGATATCCGCTTCGCGCGCTTCCCCTGGCCCATTGACTGCGCAGCCGAGTACGGACACTCTGATCGGCGCGCGAATGTTTTGTACGTACTGTTCAATCTCGCCCGCGATGCTGATCAGGTCGATGTCGATGCGGCCGCACGTCGGACAGGACACAAGGGTGACTGCGTTTTGAATGATTCCAAATGTCTTCAGAAGTTCCCGGGCGACCTTGACTTCCTCGACTGGATCCGCTGACAGAGACACACGGACTGTGTTGCCGATGCCCATGGAAAGCAGAGTTCCGAGTCCCGCGGCGCTTTTGATCGTTCCGCCAAACAGAGTTCCGGACTCCGTGATCCCCAAATGGAGTGGATAGGCAAATGAGTCGGCCGCCAGACGATAGGCCTCGATGGCAAGCGGTACGTCCGACGCTTTCATGGACACGATGATATCGTGAAAATCGAGTTCCTCCAGAATCGCGATGTGATGCAGCGCGCTCTCCAGCATCCCCTGAGCGGTCGGGTAGCCATACCGCTCCAAAATGTGGCGCTCCAGCGAGCCCACGTTGACGCCGATGCGAATCGGCACTCCGCGTTCCCGGCAGGCCCGGACCACCGCTTCGACCCGCTCGCGTTTGCCGATGTTGCCAGGATTGATGCGCACCTTGTCGATCCCATTTTCAATAGCCTTCAAGGCTAACCGATGATCAAAGTGAATGTCTGCCACAAGTGGGATATGAATCTGCTTCTTGATATCCCGGATGGCCTCCGCAGCCTCGTTGTTGTTGACGGTCACACGCACAAGATCGCATCCCGCCTCTTCCAGGCGATGGATCTGCGCGACCGTGGCTGCGACATCGGCCGTTTTTGTCGTGGTCATGCTCTGGATGGTCACCTGGTCGTTTCCGCCTATGGTGAGCGGTCCGACTTTGACGGGTCGTGTCTCTGTGCGCAGATACATGTGACAGCTCCTTTTCCAAAATACAGGATTTACGCTGCAAATTCGGCACGGTTCTGTGCTTCTCTATTATATCAGACGCCGGGATGAAAGCGGCTGTTCATCGGTGTATACTGAGACGGTGGCGCGGAGTTCGCGACCATTTTGGAACAACCTCTGCAAGCAACCGGAAAAGGAGAATGCAAATTGAAGAAAGCGACGATCACCATGGAAAATGGCGATGTGATGGAGTTTGACCTGTTTGAGGAGCATGCGCCTGGCACTGTGGCCAACTTTGAATCTTTGGCGAATTCGGGATTTTATGACGGCCTGACGTTCCACCGCATCATCCCAGGGTTTGTATCCCAAGGCGGCTGCCCGAAGGGTAACGGCTCCGGCGGACCTGGTTACACCATCAAATGTGAATTGGCGGGCAATCCACACCAACACCAGCGCGGCGCGCTGTCGATGGCGCACGCGGGGCGCGATACGGGCGGTTCACAGTTTTTTATCGTGCATGATCGCAAGACCACCGCTCATCTCGATGGGAATCACACCGTCTTTGGTCAGATGCAATCTGGCGAAGAAAACATCGACCGCATGAAACAGGGAGACCGCATGCAGACAGTGCGCGTGAGCGACGCCGAGTGACGGGTCGACGCGGCGCGCTCATTTTCCTCCCGTGCCGCGCCCACTCCACTTTGAGACGCAGACCTGAAACGAAAACGATTTCACTGCTGTCTTTCCAAAGGTCTCGCAAACAAACAGATTGGCGCCGAACTCAGAATTACCGAGAAGACCGTGAAAGTCCATGTCAGCCACATTCTTGCCAAACTCGGCGTATACAATCGTACGGGAGCGATCCTGGCGGCCGCCAGACTGAAGTGGGCTGATCTCTTTTGAATCGCCATCCTGACACTGCGCCTCGTTGCACGCCTTCCTGCAAAGGCTAAAATCCCCGGCCATCGCGCACCCGTTGACTGTCGACTGCATAGATGCGCACTTTCTGCGCCCTTGGCCTGGGCGCTCTATCATATGAATACGTCGGCGACCGTTTGTGAGTCGATTGTCTCTCAACAGGCTCACAGATAGTGGTGTACTGCGGGTGTGAAATAGCGCAGATTTTATTGGCGCGCTAGACGTTTGAGAACTGAAATTAAGGTATACTGACAATATCGGACCATTAGGCCAGAGGAGATGATTCTCGTTGTCTCTACCGCATTCTATTCTTCAACAGGTCGATTCTTTGTCTGAGGAAGCCCGCCACGAATTGATCCGGTATTTGCTTGGCAAGGATGAAGACCTCGACTATTACCGCATGTTGGAACAGTCGCTTCTCCCTGAGTGGGATAACGACAAAGATGACATCTATAATGATTTATGGAGTTGATGAGATTGAGCCAAGAGACTGAGCACGCCGTACCAATACATTCACCGTCACGGCTAACGGTTCCGCGTCTCCCTGTATTCGAGTTACTCTTCCTGATCGCCCCTGGCGATCGGACTATCTGGATACGAACACCAGTCGCTGTAACTGCCCGCATACAGTTTTGCCTTGACGCCAAGACTGCGCAGAGCCAGCACATCGGTGCAGGCCGTCACGCCCGATCCGCAATACACAACGATCTCACGGCCATCCAGAAGAGGGGTGAAGCGCTCCCGCAGCCTGCTTTCCGGATCGTCGCCGCCGATTAGCGCCGCAGTGTCTTCCCAACTGAAACAGACCGCTGATGGAATGTGCCCCGGCACGGGATCAATCGGCTCGTATTCACCGCGATAGCGAGGCAGGGCGCGCGCATCGACGAGGTGGCCCGCCGAAGGCGCCGCGCTGATCAGGCGGCGAATCTCTGAGTAATCGACGACGAGATCGCTTCGCGGACTAAGGTGCGTCGACAGATCGCCAAAGGCGCCAGCCCCCGGCTTCCCGACCGCAGCCTCAGGATTCTCCCCGCCCGTCGCTAGCGGATAACCGGCAGCCCGCCACGCCGCAATCCCACCCCGCAACACCGCCGCGCGCTCATGGCCAAAATAGTTCAGCAGCCACCACAGACGCGGCGCCATATCGCCATGCTCATCGTAAGCGATCACCAGAGTCTCGTTCCGGACCCCCACCCGCTCCAGGAACGCGGAAAATGTCTTCCTGTCCGGCAGAGGATGGCGTCCGCCGTGGATTTCCACTGGTCCTGACAGGTCCTTTTCCAGATGGGCGTACGCAGCGCCAGGGATATGGCCCGACTGATAGGCCGTAAAGCCTGCCTCAGGCTCCCCCAGCCGAAACCGACAATCAATGATCACGACCTCGGCGTCAGCACCCTGTTCCTGCAGCCAGAACGGCGTCACAAAAGCACTCTCGAAAACGCTCCCACTCAAAGTCTCCGCCTCCCAATCCAAGTAGCGCCGCAAACTCAGGGCGCAAACGTTCTCTCAAAAACGCTCCTACCCAAAGTCTCTACCTCCATTGCCATGCATTCACAGCCTCAACACAGAGTATATCATGCGTCCGCCGCAGGCCTGCACTTCGGCGACGGTCATTCGCTATTCTCATGCATGCGCAATCCATCGTTCGCAAGCGAACCCGACGGCGCTGTGATATAACTAGGATGGTATCGTCATGGCGCTTCGCGCCACCAACAACCGGGAAGAAAATTCGCCTGCGGCGATTTTTCGGGATGGTATCGCCAGTTCACCATGGGGAGGTTCCTTTCGGCATGAACGAACACATCGACCGCTATCTGCGCAGTCATTATCAACGCCATCTGGACGAATTGAGCGCGTTTTTGCGCATTCCCAGCATCAGCGCCCTGTCGGAACATAAACCAGACATGAAACAGACCGCCGAATGGGTTGCCGGACAGTTGCGCCAGGCAGGCGCCGAAAACGTAGAGATCTATCAGACCACAGGCAACCCTGTCGTATACGGAGACTATGTACATACGCCCGGACACCCTACGGTGCTTGTCTACGGCCACTACGATGTGCAGCCTGTGGATCCCCTGAATCTGTGGGAATCAGCGCCGTTTGAACCAAGTATTCGCAATGGAAAGCTGTATGCTCGGGGCGCCTCCGACGACAAGGGCCAGGTATTCATGCATATCAAGGCGCTTGAAGCCATTCTGGAGAGCGGAGAACAGCTCAGTATCAACCTCAAATTCTGTATCGAAGGCGAGGAGGAAATCGGCAGCCCCCATCTGCCGGAATTCGTGGAAACACACAGTGCGCTGCTCGCAGCCGATGTGCTGTTGGTCTCCGACACCACCATGCTGGGCCCGGACCAGCCCGCCATCTGCTATGGGTTGCGGGGTCTGTGCGCACTGCAGATCGACATCAGGGGCGCGAAGTCGGATTTGCACTCCGGCCTGTTTGGCGGCGCCGTTCCCAATGCCCTGCATGCGATGGTTGAACTTCTCGCCACCATGCACAGTCCAGACGGCTCCGTTACGGTCGAGGGCTTCTACGATGACGTGCAGCCGCTGGACCCGGAGGAACGGTCAGCGCTGTCAGCCCTCCCACACGATGATGACACGTACCGGACAGCACTGGGGTTAGCCGCTCTGCACGGTGAACCTGGGTACTCAACAACCGAGCGCTATATGGCGCGCCCCACCCTGGAGATCAACGGACTGTACGGGGGCTTTCAGGGAGAAGGCACCAAGACAGTCATTCCGGCCACGGCTCACGCCAAAATAACCTGCCGGCTTGTGAATAATCAGGATCCTGAACGCGTCCTGGGTCTGATCACGACACACATCCGTTCACACACACCGATCGGCGTCACCGCCACCGTCCAGCGCTACGACAGCGGGCGACCGTTTGTCACCCGTCCCGATTCACCGGCCATACAGGTCGCAGCCGCCAGTTATGAAGCCGGCTTTGGCGTCAAACCTTACTACACTCGCATGGGCGGCTCGATTCCGATCGTGGAAGTGTTTGACCGCATCCTGCATACCCCTGTCGTACTCATGGGGTTTGGCCTTCCCGACGAAAACTTCCATGCTCCCAATGAGCATTTCTCACTATCCAATTTTGAGCGTGGATTGCGCACGATCACGCACTTCTACACGCATCTCCAGAACGTCCTGCCGCGGTAGCCAGCGATAAGGGTCGATATGCCGGAACACGCAGTTCCGACATATCGACCCCTTTGTACTTCACTCGTCGCCAAAACCTGCCGACTCTGCGGCGCAACAAATATTCCTGTACATATAATATATTCCGGTCAGCGGACGCTCACGATCATGGCAATCGACAGCCCCGTCAGGTAGATCAACGAAAACCTGAACATATCTGTAGCCCACGCGACCTCGTCCTTGACTTTGAAACCGCGCACCGCCTTATACAGCCATATACCGCCAAGCACGACAGCAGACAACAGGTATATGATCCCTTCTGCGTGCACGCCGTACAGCAACAAAGACGAAGGAACCAGCGCGGCCGTCCAAACGGCAATCTGCCGCTTCGTGAATGCAAAACCGTAGACAACCGGCAACAGCGGAATGCCCGCCGCAGCGTAGTCTTTCACGCGACGCATGGCGAGAGCCAAAAAGTGCGGAGGTTGCCACAAAAACATAAATACAAAGAGCAGAAGTCCCGTTATGTTGAGAGATCCAGTGACGGCCGTCCACCCGATCAGAGGCGGCATGGCGCCGGATACACCCCCGATCACAGTGCTGAGCGTCGTCGTGCGTTTGGTCAACCCCGTATAGACGATCACGTAGAAGAACAGGCCGATCAACGCCATCCAGGCCGACAGTATGGTGGCAAAGAGCCCAAGCAGACTAATCCCGACAACTCCCAGGGCGATCCCAAGCGTCATCACCTTCCAGGCAGGGATCCTGTCTTTCGGCAACGGTCGATCCTGTGTCCGCGGCATCAGCTGATCGATATCGCGATCCATATAATTGTTCAGTGCGCACCCGGACATGACTACCAGACTGCCGCCGACCAGAGTGACACCAGCAAGCGCGATATCGGGATGTCCATGAGCCGCGAGCCAGAGACCTGTAAATGTCGTCAACATGTTCGATACGGTAATGCCTGGCTTGACAACATTCACGTAATCGCGCCATGCGCCGTCCGTGGATTTTTCCGAAAGCGACGACTCCCTGTCTGACGAACCAGGCGCGAGCGCCAGCGGCTGTTCCATATCTTTTCTTTCACCCCCGCATTGCCATGACGACCAAAAAGCCGCGAGAAACTGCGGATTCATTCGCCTCCAGGACACAATTCATTCACAAAAAACGATTTATCATACCCGCAGGTCTGCAGCAATTATATCATGGCTTGGACCGGATGATTCAAGGCTTAGGTTACATAGACACAAACTCGTAAGTATTACGAGACCGTCCACTCCTTCAATTGCAGACGCCGATACAGCCGATCTGAAGCCTCGGCGTACAGTCGTTCGGGAACGTCTGGAAGCTCCCTCATCGCTGCATGTATCTCCTGCGCGACCGCTATCAATCGTTCATAAAATTGCCCCATGTGCGCCGCGACGACATCCGTTGTCGCGCGTTCGACTTCCCCTGTGTTCGAACGAGCAACGAGATTGCCGACTGCTCCACGGGTCAGTACAGGCACAAATGACGGCGCAGGGGAAATTCCGGCAGCCGTCCGGTAAAAATCGTCTATCACGCCTTCCCGATCAAGACCGTTCTCAATCACATTGACAAAAGCACTGACGGCGGTTGCCGCCGCGATTCTTCGTTGGGCCACGCCTGCGAACTTGACCCCTGCAATCGACAGATCGTACCGACCAGGACAGTATGCTCCAGGCACTTCGCCCGCGGAAATCGGGCCATACGGCGCGCAGGCGCGCGATAACCAGTCGCACAGAGTGGCAAATGCGTCATCCAGAGACCATGCCCCTGGCAACATCAGCGTTACATTGGCCACGCCAGAATCCAGCGGAATGGCGAGACCCCCAAAAGGTCTGACCGCTACATGGAGGCCGCGTTCCGTCGCCTCAAGAATGGCGCGTGAGGCTTCCGGCAACGAGGCGTCCCGTGCTCCCAGCAGGAGGCAGCGTTCGTGCGCCCACACATGGAGCACCGGATGACCAAGTTCGCGACAGAACAGCGCCTGCGCCTCCTGTTCCACAAATGGCAACAGGGCGCTCGTTCCATATACCGGAAGCACCTTCGCCAGATAGATGTTTTGAACCCGACTTTCCCACCCATTCATCACGTTCTGTTCACTGGTTCCCCGGCTCCCCGCCACAACAATCGTGCATCCCCATGTCAGAAACATCATTGCCGCGCGGAGACGGCCTGAAATTCTCTGCAACAATAAAACGTTACGCGCGCGCGTCGCGCTCCAGAAATTCCGCTCTCGCCGCGTCAGCGCCCTGCAGCCCGAGGTTAACTTCTTTGATGTCCTCAGAGATTGGATGCAAGGCCGCCACGAAGTCTTTGGGTCTGTTTGCAAACGTGAGGGCCTTGACCCGCGCCATCGCCTCCGCGCCAAGACGCAAATCACCGAGTACGGCGCCGACATATCCTCCGGCATTGACCGCCTGAATGTCACCGTAATGAGCAGGCAGAACAATCATGTCGTCGGACATGCTCTTTATCTCCCGCAGCACCGTGTTAAACTGCTTGTCAGCCCATTCCTGGGCGCTGCCAGGCAGATCTGGTATGCCCACTTCTCCGACGGCGATCGCGTCTCCCGAGAGAAGACATTCACTGCCGAGCGCAAGCAGCGTGTTGCCGCGCGTTTCCCCTTCTGTATCGAGAACGATCACACGGATGTCAAGCGACCCCACGTGCATGGTGCCGCGCCGCAGCCGCTGAACCGGAATGTCGTGTTGATGGAACTCCCCGTACGCCATGAAGTACTCGGCGCCTGTTCGCCGCAAAAGTTCCAACGCTCCCGATACGTGATCCGTGTGAACATGCGTATCGATCACATGTGTAATTTTCGCGTTTTCGCGATCCGCTATGGCCAAATACTGTTCGATGTGCCGGGATGGATCGACCACAATGACCCGATTGGCCGTTACAATACAATACGAGAGACACCCGGAAGCCAAGCGGTTGATCTGCATCAGTTTCATTTTAGAGTCTGTCAAAATGGTGCACGGCAGATAAAAATCGTCCCACTCAAAGGCGCCGCCCTCCAGATACGACACCCGATACCCCTTGTCAAGCAGCCGCCTTGCGACCTTGGCGGCGGCATCGTCGTACTGCGATAAAAGAACGACCCGACTGTGTTGCGGGATCAGCTTGTCGTTCACTTCAAGTTCCTTAAAATCGAAATAGGGCACGTTGACAGCCTGCAGGGACATACCCTTGATCTGCCAGTTTTGAAACGTATTCTTCCCACGGATGTCCAGCAGGACATATGACTCGCCTTGACTCATCCGTTCCATCATAC
>JAJZEE010000059.1 GCA_021805735.1 Bacillota bacterium | reverse complement strand
TGACGGAGCAGTGGCAAATCGCACAGAATTGAACGATGAGTTCTTTAGACAACTGTTTGAACAGGCCATTGACGGATGTATTGTCCTGACGAGTGATCTTCGCATCGCTTACATGAATAAAACCGCGCGATCGTGGTTCGGCGACGTAACTGAAGAGAACAGCGCCTTTTGCGGCGATGTGCTGCGGTGTAAGAACGAACACGGTGACGCTGTACGCTCCGATCAGTGTCCGGGATGCATAGTTAAAGCGCGCCAACGTTCACTGGGAGATCGACAGATGACCGTTACGACAGTGGATGGAACGCCCATTGCCGTCAGTGTGTCGTACAGTTACATTCCCACGGACTCCGGAGAACCATGGATCATGATGGTCATGAGAGATGTCACCGTCCAGAAACAGTGGCAGCAGGAGCGACTTTTTAACGAGTCCCTGAATCTCACACTGGCAGAGCGGGAGCGGATCGCACGCGACCTTCACGACACTGTGGCACAAAACCTGGCTTACGGAGCTATGCAGCTTTCCCTGTTGAAGAAGACCTGTGAATCGACGCCATTGCTGGTGCCGACCCTAATCCTCGACCAGTTGGGCGTCATTGCTGAGGTTGTCGATCAAAGCATACAGGAATTGCGAAATTCCCTGTACGATCTAAATCTTCATTTGGAAACGGACCTGATCGGTTTCATTCGCGATTCTGCGATGAGGCTCCAATCGCGCTCGGGCATTGAAACGCACGTTGTCGTCCGGGACTCCGGTTCCTCGTGGTCAACGAGGGATGAAGTACAGTTGGCCCGCATAGTCCAGGAAATCATGACCAACATCAGAAAGCACTCCCGCGCAAGTCGCGTACAGATCGAACTTGTCCGCACACCAGAAGATCTGCTGCTGACCATACAGGATGATGGATGCGGCTTTGATCCAGGTGTCATTCGCGCAGGACACGGACACTTTGGATTGCAGTCGATCGTCGAACGTTCCCGTCTGTTGGGCGGCGTCTCGACAGTAGAGTCAGTACCTGAATCAGGAACCACATGGACGATCCGATTACCCCGTCCTTCTGACCAACTGGCTTCCATCCAGAGCTGAGACGGGCGGATGCTCTCCTCCGACAGTCAGGCATCGTTCAATTCACTGATAACGTTATTTCGTTATTCTCTGATTAATCCTTCTCTGACGGCATACGTAGCCGCCTCCACGCGATTCGACATGTGCAGCTTGTCAAGAATGTTGCGCACGTGATTGCGAACCGTGTTTTCACTGATGAAGAGACGCTTTGCGATGTCCTTGTTGGCAGCCCCCGTACCGAGTTCTCTCAATACTTCCACTTCCCTGGTGGTGAGGGGCTCGACGCATCCCTCGCCAACTGGGGGGTGTTTGGGATGAGCCATGTCGGACAGAATTCGCAATGCCAAATTGCCCGGAACGACAGCCTCCCCCAAGTGCACCCGACGCACGGCGTGTACAAGCTCCTCAGGATCAATCGTTTTGATGACGTACCCCTGCGCTCCCTGTTTGATCGCGTCAAACAGGGACCTCTCCTCCTCATTGACAGTCAAAATCAGGATCTTCAACTGCGGATCGACCGCGTGGATTCGTTGTGTAGCTTCAAGCCCTGTCATCTTAGGCATAGACAGATCCATAATCAGAACGTCAGGCAAGAGTCGCTCCGCCAATTCCACGGCCTCTGTACCGTCTATTCCTTCCCCAACGACATCAATATCATCAGCCGCCTGCAAAATGCCAATAACTCCCCGCCGAAACAGTTGATGATCGTCTACCACCGCAACACGAATTGTCACCTGATCATCCCCTCACCGCATAACCTCATGAGACCCCTTCGGCTCCCATCATCTCATACATATGATCGTTAAAGCTATCCGCCTGTTGAACGACTATAAAGAACTCTTTTGGTAGGACAATCCGGATCTCGGTTCAGGCTTAGACTTCGCAACTGTATCCTGTTCTGGAAGATCTTTTAACATAGCCTCCAACCGTAACAACTCATCTTCAATCAAACGCATTTCTGAGGGGGAAACTCGAATAGTCCTGTTAGAAAAAAGCACCAGTCGGACGGCAAGGAGGGAGTTGCGTACTTCGTTAACTACCGTCCACGGAACAATGTGCCTCCGATTTTGCATCTCCTGAATTTCTTTGCGACGGACCGCGGCGGCGACACTGTGCGCATGCCCCAACCACGCGATATAAGAACAGCCAAACACCTGAACGAGCATCGTGTACGCATGGAGTCCATGAACCCCATGAATGTAGAGATCAACAAGGTTAATCACCAGGCCGCCCGCGACAGCGGGAACAAATCCAAGCAAATATCCGACGGCGCCCGCCAGCAACACCTGGAGAGCCAGATATCCGTTTTGCGTTATCGCAGACCAAGCCAGAAAAGTCAGCCCAATAAAGGCGGCAATCAGTGTAGCCCGCAGTTTCAATTGTTCCAGCACTAGTCGATCGATGCGTTCTGACGCTCTCAGTATCCTTTCTCCCCATCCACGCACCATCGCTCGTTCCTCGCTTTCGGTCCAAAGCTCGTTCAGCAGCCGTTCCTTGTCATAAAGACGGTGGCTAGAAACCGCTGACTGTCGACCCCGGCAGGCAGCGCACGATGCACGATGTCCATGATCTGTTTTAATCTACTATAAGAGGTGCCACATCACGCGCATAGACGCAAACGGATTAGTCCATTCTGCTTAGTAGCTATAGACGAACTAGTCTGAATGCACTACGCTGTTCATCCTCAGACTATGAGCGTACGGCCACAAGCGCTCACGATCATGTGTCAATCGCGTTTCCCTGCTTTGGATAGGAAAACAGAGTCTGATCGATCACGAGCTCAGCGGCCCCGATCGCGACTGCATTCGCGTTGGCGATCATGAGGGGTGTGCTCTTATTGAGTAAAATCGCCCGATGCTGCAGTACGCGCTCTATTTCGGGGAGGATAAAGGTCGCCGCTCGGGAAAGCATGCCTCCAATCGTAACCTGTTCCGGATTCAGTCCATTTAAGATATTGGCGATTCCTACACCCAGATATTCGCCAAGGGTGTGAAAGGCGCGTATATAGGCACGGTTATCATGTTGGGCTTCATACAGGATTTGTTCAACCACGCTCCAACCGGACGCCGCCTGTGGTTTTTTCCCCCCAGATTCCCTGATATATCGTAGCAGACTCCGTTCCGAAGCATATTCTTCCCAACACCCGTAATTTCCACACGAACATTCCAGACCAATCGCCGCGATGGTCATGTGGCCAAACTCGCCCGCCAACCCGTCTTTGCCGCGATACAGTTGTCCGTTTACGATAACGCCCACTCCGATACCGACGCCAGCATTTATATGGACCAGATTCTGTACGCGCAAATTACGGTGTTGAAATTCGCACCACGCCCCACAATTCGCGTCGTTATCTATAAAAACGGGAACCTTGAAATGTTGGCTGAGCACTGATTGCAGATCCCAGTTCGCTACATTAATGTTCGGTAAATAGTAGACGGTGCCAACAGCGAAATTGACGATGCCCGGAAGGGCGACGCCAATTCCCGCAAGACCGTGCGGACTCGGAGGCGTGGCTTTCATTGCTGCGGCAACTTCGACCAGGATCATTTCGACAAGCTTCTCTTGGTATAAGGCCGCCTGTTCGTGTGCAGCGAGCTGTTTCGTCTGTCTGTATACAACCTCCCCGCGCGTGTTGGACACCACTGTTGTCATGTGCGTAATCTGAATATCGACCCCTATAGCATAAGCGGCGTTAGCGTTAAATTTTAACAATACAGGTTTGCGCCCGCCACTCGACGAGCCATAACCGATCTCTTGCACCAATTGTTCCTGGATGAGCTCATCAACCAGATAGGACACTGTCGCCTTATTGAGACCCGTGATCTGGGAAATATCAATCCGGGAAGTGGTTCGTTTGCCGCGAATAACGCTTAACACCGTCGATAGATTGATCCTACGCATTCCGGCCGCGTCGACGTTTATGGTCATGACAGTCATCTCCGTAGCAAGGAACGGAAGTTATTCTGTATTGCAAACCTCACAGGGGTACTTTACTATATAATTAAATTTTGGTCAATTCAGTCGACTTAAGTTCAACGCTGTATGTGAACCGCCCGCGACGTCATCAGAACGACGTTAGTTTCACATGATCGGCGTTGTCGGGGCGCTGGTCAGACGGCAAGACAGACTAATTCGGATATACAGGGTACAATTGAATGCCTGAACTTCTCCGTGGCCGATCAGATGTGGGAGGAATGAGTAGTGTCACTACACAGAAAGCTTGTTACGCTGGTCGGATTCATAATCTTGATCATTCTATCATCGACTCTCGCCATCGTATACGTGGCCAGCCAATCCATCATGGTGCACCAGGCGAAGCAAAATGCCGTATCGATCATCAGCACGATCGATTCCGCTCTCGATAGCGGTATTCCGGATTTTGAGTTTGAAGCGATTCTCCTGCACCTCAAACGGCAGGAACCCGCCATCACTTCGTTTGATATCTACAAATTGACGGGATATCTGTACGATATCGCCTCCACCAACCCACAGAACATCGGTACTCGGGCCAGTTCCGACGGCGCCCTGGCCGTACGGAGAAACACGGTCATTACGGCAATGAAAGGAAACGTGCTGCAGATTGTAGCTCCCATTCACGTGAATGGTCAGACAGTGTACGTGGCGAGTGTGGGTTTCTCCATTTCTCACGACCTGTTCGTCACGCGGCAGCTATTGTTTAAAGTACTGATCGTAGGTCTGGTCGCGTTATGTTGCGCCGTGATCGCTACATGGCTATTTGCCAGACAACTGCTCTCGCGGCCGCTTCTGACAATTGTCGAAGCCGCCAACGACATCGCGGCAGGCAACTTGACGATCGATCTCAGCAACCAATCGTTGAGGAGAGACGAAATTGGCGTCCTTGCCCGCAGCTTTGATAAAATGGCCCAGAATCTTCGGGAACTGATTTCTGGCATATCGCAAACATCCGAGCAGTTGAACCAGGCATTCAAAGAGTTGGTGAACAGCGCCGACCATACGTCCCGAGGCGCCCTTCATGTGTCGGACGTGATGCACCACATCGCTCACAAGATGGCGCTGCAGACGCAGTATTCGACCGCTGTGACACGGGCAATGGAAGATGTGACAGCGACTATAGGCAGCGTTACCGTCACATCGGCCGAAGCTTCTGAATCGTCGTACGGAACTGCCCAACGCGTGCGGGAAGGAACGGATGCGGTCAGTTCGATCAGGACGCTAATGAACTCGTTCAAGGAACGCGCAGTGAAAACTGGCCAGGACCACGAAGAGTTGCTTGCCACTTATCGGAAAATGCAATCAGTCATAAATCAACTTTTCGAAGCTGCTCATGGTCAGGACGAGTTTCCGGACGTCATTACTGACCTTGCGACAGGCTGCGTTGGCTGGACGGAGACACAGAAAGCCCAGTTCAGGCAACTCGCGGATCAGATGGCCCTGTTGCTCACAGAGGCCCAAAACCACATCCAGAAAGCGGCGATCGACGCAGAACGGTCAAACGGGCAGATCGCAACAATTCTCAATAGCATCGAGGGAGCCGGACAACTGCTGAGCGATGTGGCGCCCCTGACTCAGCGAGTCGCCGATGACATGCAGGGCATTTCGGATATTATCAAGCAGATCTCTGACGAATCGTATAACGTACTGACCGAGATGGAACGCGTTGAAGAGGTGGCGAGAGACTCGGGCGCCGACCTGCATAACATCGCGGCGACCGTAGAGGGACAGTTGGGTTCCATTCAGGAGGTCAACCGGTCAGCTACGCAACTGAGTCAGATGGCCATGGAGTTGCGGGAACTGGTCTCGATCTTTGATCTGATGTAGATCCTCGGGATCCGATGCCTCTGACGCCGTCCCGCAATGCATCTATCCCGGAAAATCGCCGCAGGCGCATTTTCTTCCCGGTTGTTGGTGCTGCGAAGCAGCATGGAAGTCTATCCTTTGACAGAACCCGCGAGTAAGCCGCGCACAAAATATTTGCCGAGAAAGATGTAGACAATGAGAGTCGGCAACGACACCAACAACGCACTTGCCATCTGTACATTCCACTGCACTGTCTGACTGCCCGCAATGTTGACAAGCGCCACGGTGACTGGTTGGTAAGGAGGGTTGGTCAACGCCACGGCAAACAGGAAATTGTTCCAGACTTGCGTAAACTGCCAGATGCCGGCCACCACAAAACCGGGGATGGACAGAGGCAGGACGATATGGCGAAATATGCCCCAATACCCCGTTCCGTCAATTTTTCCCGACTCGATAATTTCATCGGGAATCGCCACGTAGAAATTCCGGAAAATCAGCGTTGTGATGGGAATTCCGTAAACGGTATGCACGAGTATCAGTCCCGCGATGGTGTTGTACAGACCGATCATGTCCAATACTCTAAGCAGTGGGATCAATACACTCTGATAGGGGATAAACATACCAAACAGAATGAGAAAGAAAATCACATTGGTACCCTTGAATTTCCACTTCGACAGAGCATACCCGTTGAGCGCTCCAATCAAGGCAGACAAGAGAGTGGCAGGAACAGCCAGTTCAAAGCTGTTCATAAAATTGGGGCCCAATTGTGCCCAAGCAGCCGAAATACTGGATAAGCTAAGGCTTGACGGTAGATTCCACATCTCAGCCAAACTGATGGCCGAATTCGCCTTCAGACTGGTGACGGCAACAACATAAACTGGAACCAGATATAAGCAGGCCAGTATGATCAACACCACATACAGCAACGACCGATTGATTCGCCTTAGCGCCATCATGTTTCCGTTCCCCTCCTTCGCGCCCGCCGATCATGCTCGTCGGCGTTGATCTTTGTTTCCGGTGCAAGATTCCGGTCCGTCATGACGATGAATCCTGCCGCAAGGTCGAGATCAGGTACGGAATGATGAATACCGCAAGCAGCAACAGGAGCACAATCGCGATGGCGGCGCCTTGCGCGAACTGGTCGCCCTGAAATGTCGTCTGAAACATGTTGAGGCTGGGCATGTCAGTCACGAACTCCTGGCCAGGACCCGTCATGGCGTAAATCAGCCCAAACACCTTCAGAGACGCAGCGCTAAGAATGATCACGATCGTTGTCGTCGTAGACTTTAGCTGCGGCAGAATGATCGACCAGAACATCCGCACCGCGCCTGCGCCGTCAATGCGCGCCGCTTCTTTGATGTCGTCAGATATACCGCGCAATCCAGCCAGATAAACGGCCATGGCAAATCCGGACATCTGCCACACGGCAGCGATCAGAACCGCCAAGAGCGCGAGCGGGATGCCGACCTGAATCTGCCCAAGTGTAATGTTGGGCACAATCGTCGTGCTCAGAAACCAGGAGGGAAGTGTTTTCCATCCGAATGCTTTCAACACCAGATTGACGCCGGTTCCCGGATTTAAGATCCAGGACCAGATGACACCCGTGACAACAAAGGAAATCGCCATGGGGAAGATGAATATGCTGCGAAACAATCCCTCAGCGCGAACCCGTTGATCAATGAGCAGAGCGAGACCCATGCCCACGATCAGGCAGCCGATTATGAATAAGGCCGTAAATACGACAATATTTCGCAAATCGGACTGAAAGCGAAATGTGCCAAACACATTGATATAATTTTGCAGTCCGGCAAATGAGAAATTGGGAATGAAGCTGTTCCAGTTCGTGAGAGACACATAGCCGGTCCATACAATAAATCCGTAAACAAATACACCTAACAAAATGAGCGAGGGAATGAGCGTGGCGACGGCCGAAAACTGATCCCACGAAAACCTCCGCCGCACCGACATGCGCGCTCCCTGCGAAGCATGCGTCCAGCCCTTCATGATTGTCCCCCCTGAACTGTTCCCAACGATTCTAAGACATTCGCGCAAGGTCGCATGGCAACCTTGCGCGAAATGTGTGCGGCACCGTGGTTAGCTCAGCGGATTGGATTGAGCTGCACTTTCAAGAGCGGAAACAAATTGCTTGACGTTGTGATTCGTAACGAAGATCTCCATGGCGTTATTGAACGAGTTGGTGAACCCAGGATTCACGGCGCCCTGACCGATGACCAGCACCAGTTTGTCCCGTTTGTACGACTGCATGGCCTCGCGAGAATACGCATCGTACAGTTTCGCATTGGAATCAAGCCGTGGAGAGAACGTGCCCTTGAGCGGATTGAATACGTCCTGCGCCCGCTTGGAACCCAACACTTTGAGGAAATCCAGTGTTGGCGTTTTGTCTGTCAGTTTCGATGGAAGGCCAAAGACGTCTGCCACTGCCCCGAACACGCCCCGCGTACCAGGAGTGGCGGCCCATCCGAAACCGACTCCCGGTTTCAGGTGCAAAGCGGTGGTGAAATACCCCTGAGCCCAGTCGCCCATGACGTTCATGGCTGCCTTGCCCTGCGCGACAAGCTGATCCGCCTGTTGCCAGTGCAACGCGGAGTAATCGGTATTGGTGTAAGCCATCATCCGTACGAAGGTGTTTGCCGCTGCCTGTACGCCCGGAATACTCCAGGGAGCTTTCCCGGTTAACAACTGATCGTACTTAACCGGACCTACTGTGCCCAACAGGACATCGCTGAACAGCAGCGTGGCTTCCCAGTTGCCATGATTTGCAAGAGCCAACGGGGTGATGCCATGGCGCTTCAGTACGGCGGCATCAGCAAAAAACTGCTGGAACGTGGCGGGCACGGCAAGATGATATTTTTTGAAGACACTTGGGTTGTACCACGTCACGTTCCCACGCTGCATGTCTACTGGAACCGCGTAAATCTTGCCGTTGATTGTAAGCAGATTGAGCAGTGACTTTGGAAACGCCTTATACCAACCCTGAGATTGGTAGAGTGAATTTAAAGGCTGCATGTCGCCCGCCTGGACCCATGACAGCAGCGATCCGCCGCCTGCGTGCACCTGAAATGTGCCCGGCGGGTTTCCAGCTTCCATGCGGCTCGCCAGAATCGCCTTCGCATTGGATCCGGCGCCGCCGGCGACAGCGTCGTTGGTAACCTTAATGCCAGGATATTGCTCGTTGAAGACGTGGATGATTCCCCTTAGGGCCTTGCTGCTTGCCACACCCGTCCACCAACTGAAGATTTGCAGATCGCCTTTTTGCTGAGCGGCAAAAGCCAGCGGGGCGGTCGTGAGGCTCAGCGCTATCGCCAGCGCGGCGCCTGTTTTCAATGCATTGCCAAATTTCAAGAAACATTCCTCCTTTGATGATAGCAGTTTGGTACAACTCCCTCGTTCGTGTTCCTCTGCGATAAAACGCTTTCAAGGCTGCCGCGCCCTATGTACGTTAATCTCCTGTTCACCATACTGGCCTTTTGCTGGCCTTCGCAAATCACGCGAATTCTCCAGTAAGTTTACTGAGAAAATTAACATCAGCATTTAGCCTTGAAAAACGGCCGCTTCGTTACACGAATCAAATATATGACGCCTTATAGTTTGCATAATAAACTATGTTTGGTTGCCTTGCAATAGTCCTTTGCAATAGTCCAAGGAAAATTTCGACTTTTTTTCGTAGAGCGCGCCCTTCTACGCGGACCTCGTCAAGTTCGTGCGCGCCCTTCATCTTCGGCCGCGTTCTCAAGGCATGACGAAAACACGATGCCTGGGGAGCAGTGACAAACCCAATTTGGGCATGCCCGGACTTTATCGCATGCCCCCTAGATACCCTCTTCAGCCTCATTGGCAATGAGAAACAACGCGCATTCCAACCGCTTGCGGATGAGTTCGCACGACAGTTGATCCGGCTGGAGAAGATCGCGACTCAGCAGCCAGTGGTTGGCGTGACACCCTCCGTCGCAATAGTAGCGGGCAAAACAGGTTTGGCAAGCCGCTTTACCGCCCAAATTAGCCTCTTTAAAGACACCGGTCAACGCAGATTCCGGTTCCTCGGCAAACACGCTTCCCATGCGGAACATGGTATCTCCCACAAATTGATGGCATGGGTAGATATCTCCCTCTGGCGACACGGCAAGATAGTGCAACCCGGCGCCACAACCGCTGGCTCGTTTGCCCAGGCACGGGCCCCGCTCCACATCGAGTTCGAAGTGATGGAAGTTCAGGGGGTCGCCTTGCTTGCGCGAATCGATGATCAAGTCGATCAAATGGTCATACTGTTCCTTCAAGTGATCCACATCTTCAAAAGACAGTTTCCATGGAGCAGAAGAATCGGTGACAACGGGTTCCATCGCGATGTGGCGAAATCCCTGCCTGTACAGATGGATCACATCCTGAGCAAAATCGAGATTTCGCCTTGAGAACGTTCCCCGTATGTAGGTATAGACTCCGTCTCCATAGCGGCTGGTCATCTGCGGGCCCCGGGTTTGATACAGGTTGACGGCATTCTTGCACACGAAATCATAGGTTCCTTGCCCTTGCCGATTCGGCCGCATGGCGTCGTGAATCTGAGGGCGTCCGTCCATGCTGACGATAACATTGATTTCCTGTGCATTGAAATAGGCCATGATGTCCGCATCGAGCAACAGGCCGTTGGTGGTCATGCTCCAGGTCACGGATCGTCCTGTATCTTTGGCGAGCTGGTTCCCGTAGGCGACGGCATCCTTCACCACTGGCATGTTGAGCAGAGGTTCCCCGCCAAAAAAATCGACGTATACATGGGCTGATGATCCGGCGCGGCGAAACAGGTGGTCCAGCGCCGCCCTTGCGGTGTTCTGTCGCATCAACGTCGGCTTCCCGCCGTACAGTCCCGAACCAGCAAAGCAATACGCGCAACGCATGTTGCAATCATGCGCGACATGCAGGCAGATCCCACTGAGTTGCAGCGAGGGCCGCGCCGCGTCACGAGACACCGCCAGTTGGTCCTCATCGCAAAAGAGAGCTCCTTCTGCGGTCAGAGAAGCAATCTCTTCATATGCGTTGCGCACGTCTTCTTCCGAGAATCTGTCTACCAACTCGCCCATCATGCCCGGAAGGTTCTGCAGGGCAAAACGTTTCACCACTTCAAATCCCACGTCATCCACGGTAATGAGCGTTTGTGAAAGACCGTCATATACGATATGGACATCGCGGTACGTAAACGCGTGAACAGCATGCCGTGTCATGCCTGCCTCACGGAAATGGGTCGACGCACCTTGCTTTCACCGGATCCCTGAACATGACAAAGCGAACTGCCAACGGTCGCTGACGTTTTGCAAGCCGACTGGCAGGACACTGCGCATGATACACAGGCCTCCCATTGTTCCGGGTGAACCACATGCTTGGAAATAATGCGGACATGTTTCATGTGCCGAACCCCTTTCCTATCTCAGGCCAATTAGAAATATGATGTTTCCTTCATGGTACGCCAAGGGGAACAGGAAGATCAACCTCTGATTTCCATCTGTTCTCCCCATCATTCTTCCTTTGGTAGTGTAATGCAAAACTCGCGCGAGGAAAAGCTCCTTTTCAACCCCGCTATGAATAACGTTGCAACTGCTCTATAATTTTTTCTCCGATCATAGGTAGGGGTACGACTTGGTCCACGCAATTCAGTTCAATGGCCGCCTTTGGCATTCCAAACACAACGCAGGTCTTCTGGGACTCAGCCATCGTAGACGATGCTCCTTTCTGCTTTCCTACGAGCATCCCTTGCGCGCCATCGTTTCCCATGCCTGTCATCAAAACATAATGTTTCTTGACATCATCAAGTTCCGCTACCGATTCAAAAAGTACATCCACAGATGGGCGATGCTCATTCCTTTTGGGCTGTTCATTGAGACCGATCCTGTATTGTCCGTTGCGAAACACAACTTCCATGTGATACCCACCTGGAGCAATATACGCGACACCATTCTCGATACCTTGATTGTGAGTTGCTTCCACAATGCCGATTTGGCACATTCTATTTAATCGATCGGCTAACGATTTCGTAAAATTTGGCGGCATATGCTGAACGATCAGGATCGGACAACCTATGCTCGCAGGCAACGAGGTCAATATCGTCTCAAGAGCTCGCGGTCCACCCGTGGATGTGCCAATGGCAACGATCTGTCTTACCTTTTTATCCGTTTTGACCGTTGGTCTTACAGAACTTCGTGGTGATGTCATCACGGAGTTGGATACCGGTGGCGCAAGACGCTGCACCTGGGTTTTAGCCGCAGACTTCACCATGACTAACAATTCGGCTCCTATGGCGTCGAGATTTGCCCTATATAGATTTTCCGGTTTGGCCAAAAAATCAAAGGCGCCGTATTTCAAGCCGTCAAGGGTTGCTTCTGCCCCTTCAGTCGTGTGAGCGCTTAACATAATGACCGGTGTCGGACATTCTTTCATGATCGACTTCAACGCGTCGATTCCATTCAACTCAGGCATTTCAATATCCATCGTGACCACATCGGGATGAAGGCTTTTGACCCGTTCCACGGCTTCTCTGCCATTTCTGGCCGTTCCAATAACCTGAATTAAGGAATCTTGCTCTAACAATTTTGCCAGAACCACTCTCATGAACGCAGAATCATCGACAATCAATACCTTGATGCTCACAGAACCACACTCCTTGACGCAGAGTTCACTCTTTCTTATAGAAGAACGTAGCGGCAGATGTAAGGCCATACTTCCCAGGTTCTTTTATCTGCTCTGTGCCTCCGACGAATAAATATCCACCCGAATTAAGGGACTGACTGAACTTTCGAAACAACTGTTCTTTGGCCTGCTCTTTGAAGTAGATCATGACGTTGCGACAAACAATAAGATCAAATCCGCTTTCATAAGGATCGGCCAGAAGGTCGTGAATACCGAACCGAACGCGTTTTTTCACCGCGTCGGCGATCATGTACGTCCCATTGTCGATGGAAAAATACTGAGCCAGCTTTGCAGCCGGAACATCCTTGACAGACTGTTCTGTATATGTGGCAAGTTTCGCCTTTTCTACCACGGATGGATCAAGGTCTGTCGCATAGACCTCCATATCCGCTAACCTAAACACGCCCGAGAGCGCCAGCACTAGACTGTAGGATTCTTCACCTGTGGAGCAGGCGGCGCTCCAGCACTTTATCTTTCGTGTGCGAGTCAGGATATCAGGCGCAATCTGTTCCACCAAAACTCTCCACCGTTCGGGGTTTCGATAGAACTCGGTCACATTAATAGTCAGTTGGTTCATGAATTCTCGGTAACCCTCATCATTTCTGTCAATAGCCTTGAACAATTCCACAAAAGTAGGAAAGCCCTTTCGAACCTTGAGGCTGGTTAATCTCCTTACAACTTGATCCTGCTTGTAGGAAAGAAGATCAAGCCCAGTTTTAGCCTTAATCCTCCTTGCTAACTCAAGAAAATCCGCGTCCACGGCAACCGTTTGTAATCCCATCACACTCACCTCTTGTCACAAACTCACTACACTACTGCAAATCTTGGTGATATCCAATATGAGACCAACATGACCATCCCCAAGAATGGTGGCTCCGGCCACGCCATGGGCGTCTCCCACACGCTCCCCCAAAGACTTCTTCACAATTTCCTGATTGCCGTGCAATTCATCCACAACGAGAGCAACCCGTTTCTGCGCAACTCCGACGATGACAACCTGTAGATATTTCTTCGTCGTCGCGCTAACAGGGAGGTGAAAATAATCCCTCAAGTGAATCATGGGCATAACCCGCTCTCTCAAATAAATCACCGGAGTACCCTTTACAGACTGAATCGCTTCTGACTGGATACGTACAATTTCCAGAACGCTGTTCATGGGAACCACAAACGTCTGATCGCCAACACCCACCAACAGCGCGGGAATAATGGCCAGAGTCAGAGGCAACTTGATGCGAAACGTTGTTCCTTTTCCTATCTCCGCGTGGACGTCGATGGTACCGTTCAACTTTTCAATATGGTTGCGAACAATATCCATTCCGACGCCGCGCCCTGATATATCAGTGATATTCTTGGCTGTGGAGAAACCCGGTTTAAAAATCAAATTCACAGCTTCAAAGTCCCTCATACGCTCAGCTTCCGCCGGGGTAATCAGCCCTTTATCAACGGCAGATGCCTTCATCTTGCTGGCGCTAATCCCCGCGCCGTCGTCTTTGACGGTAATCGCGACCCTGTTGTCTTCATGAGCGGCTGACAGGTGCAAGGTTCCTTTTGCAGGTTTGTTTAAGACCATCCGTTCATCAGGAGTTTCAATGCCATGATCGACTGCATTTCGAATGAGGTGAATCAACGGGTCTGCGATTTCTTCAATCACAGTTCGATCCAGGCGGGTTTCCCGCCCTTCAAAAACCAACTCAACATCCTTGGCAAGCGTTTGCGACAAGTCGCGCACAATACGGGGAAATCGGTCAAACAAGGATTCAATAGGCAACATGCGGGCCATCATCACATTTTCTTGCAACTGAGACACTACGTGAGAGACGTGCGCAGAAATGTCGGACAGAGTGCGAACTTGTTCATCACCTTTGTAGCGCATGCTAAAAGTCCGCTGTATCCGGGCGATTCGCGCTTGGTCAATCACCAGTTCGCCGACCAGATTCATCAAGGTTTCAAGCTGTTCTACATCAACCCTGACACTGTGGGATTTTTTGCGTTTTGTAGGGAACTGCGCCATACTCGCATCCGATTTTTCCGCGCTCCCCGGAACGTCATCGAGCGCCATGTCGATGGGATGCACCGATACACTCTCAAAGTCGCTCGTGAATACCAAATGGTGCACAGCAGACTCATCCAGAGTCGTCAATAACACCACGTGGAAAGAAGACAATGCGCTATCTTCCATATCCTCTATTTCGTCAAGGCGAGGGGAGATTGTGATAATCTCCCCGACACCCTTAAGGTTATTGGTATCGACATAGGCCCTGGCGCCTCGCATCACTGTTATGGGACTAAACTTGGCGTGGATGTCATAGAGGTGAAGACCTTTCTGTAATCCTTCGATCGCTTTTTGCCGTGCTGCCGCGTCGAACTCTACAGATTCATCCTCTGGAACCGATAAATTCCCCTTGGGCAAATTCTCTCCGGCGACAAATTGACGCAACTCATCCAACAGAGGCATGATGTCCACCGGCGTTTGCCGTTCCCCGGCAATTAACCCCTCCTGCAAAGCCTTCAAGCCATCGAAGCACTCAAACAAAAGTCGGATCATGTCCGGCGACACACGAAGACGATGGCTCCGCGCTTCGTCCATGACCTGTTCCATCTCATGCGTGAGTTGCTTCATTTCCTCAAAGCCCATGGCTGCAGAAGAACCTTTCAAGGTATGAGCAGCACGGAACAAGTTCTGTATGGTTCCATCATCGTCCCCGTTCTTCTCAAGTTCCAATATCTGTTGTTCCATCTGCAACAGTTGCTCATCCAACTCTTCGAGGAAGGCATTCATAAAATCAGCAACATTCAATGCATACACTCCCTAACCGGGTTAGTCCTTAAGCAATGCTTCCACGTTTAAAATGCTCACCAGCATATCGCCCTTGTGGCCAATTCCACCCAAGACCGAATCGACGCCGTCTTTGTTTTCGGGAGGAGGTTGCACGTCTGCGAATGAGAGAACCTGATGAACACTGTCCACGATCATCCCGATCACACCGTCACGGTCATTCACCACCACGATACGAGTTGCCTTGGTATATTCCTCATCCGGCATCCCCAGGCACTCCCGCAGGCTGACCACGGCGATGATTTGTCCGCGCAGGTTGATCACGCCCCGTACAAACCTTCTGCTGTGCGGTATAGGAGCGATCTCCTGCATACGGATAATCTCGTGGATTTCAAGAATTGGTATCGCATAGATCTCCTTGCCAATTCGAACGCCCACATACTGTTCGACCATTGCGCATACTCCTCTCCCTCGCCGACTGATCAGCTGATCTTGAATACCGCAACATATTCATTTAATTGTTGGGCCAGCTGAGCCAGCGTTTGAGAAGAAGACGCGGTTTCTTCACTGCTTGCCGCCGATTCTTCAGCCGCAGCCGCGATGGTTTCAATTGACGTTAATACTTCTGAAGATTGAGCGGCCTGTTGCTCGCTCGCTGCCGCTATTTCGGTTACCTTAGCGGAAGTTTCGGTGACCATGGATACAATACCTTCAAAGGCATGGCCGCTTTTCTGAGACAGTTCAGCTCCCTCATGAACGGCCTGAACACTCGACCTGGTATTTTCCTGCATGGTTTTAATGATCGTTGTGATTTGCTTGGTCGCTTCACCGGAACGTTCCGCCAATTTGCGGACTTCGTCGGCAACAACCGCAAATCCACGCCCTTGGTCCCCGGCGCGCGCCGCTTCAATAGCGGCATTCAAGGCCAACAGGTTCGTCTGATCGGCAATGTCGTCAATGACTTCAACGATCTCACCGACACGATTGGAGTCCTCGCTTAACCGCCTCATATGATCGCTAATGATGTTCATGCCTTGCACGGCGGATCTCACGACATCCCCGCCGCTGTGGGCAAGATCCGTTGTTTTTCCGGACAGTTCCGCAGCTTGTTCGGCGTTTTTGGCAACAGACATGATGGCTGACGATAATTCTTTAAATAACTGGTTCACCGTCTCACTGGATTCGGCCTGCGAGGTGCTCCCGCTGGCAATCTGCTCGGTGGCAGCCGAAATTTCCTGTGCAGCCGCCGCCACCTGATCGGACATTTGGGAAACGCCTCCGATCAGGTGCCTGAGTTGCTTGACCATTGCATTTGTCGCAACCATCAAGTCGGCAACTTCGTCCTTCGATGTTGGTTTGAGTTCTTCCACCCCAAGGTTCCCAGCGGCAATTCTCACAGATACGTCCCGGACGGTCCGAATCGCTTTGCTCATTCTCATCGACAGAAACCAAGCGATACCAATACCAAACATTGTTGCGATTACACCCATAATCAGAATGAAAGTATGACTGGAAGCAACCGCTTGCACCACGTGATGTGAGGTGGTTTTTGCTCCATGTTCATTCAGGGTGATGAGAGGATCTAAATCTAACTGGACCTTGTTGAAATCCACGCTGGCGTTCTTAAACAGTCGGATCGCCCTGGTCGTGTTCCCCTGTTGGCTGGCCTGAATAATCGCCGGTATTTGACTGACATAAGCATTCCAATCGCGGCGAAGCACCGCGTACGACGCGAGTTCACCGGCATGCTTGGCTACATCGCTCGAAATAATCGACTTATAGCTGGCCTGCCGTTGTTTTTCTTTGAGCAGGGCCGCGTTCAAATCCGACTTTAATGTTCTCGGATTGTACACATTCTTCGTCAACGCGAATTTTTCCAGTATGTCATCCACCTTCCACGTAACAGCGTGGATAGAACCGACCTCAATGGCGCTGGGCATCCATTCGCTGTCGATCGTCTTTGCGCCCAAGCCCATGCTGTCCATTTTCACGATAGAAACGACACTGATCAGAATCAGCAAAAAAATCATAACCCCAAAGGAACCAATCAACTTTGCTTGAATATTGAATTTCAATCTCACCTAGCCCGTTCCCCTCTCAAGTCGATTTACACAAACCCCCGCGCCAAGTATAACGATGCCGTGAAACCACCCCTTTTCGATTGGTGCTGACGCCTCTCGCTCACGTAGCTCCAGCTAACTTCTCTCCAACGCTTCCAGTGTTCGCAAGTACCTTTGCGCAAAGGATTCTGCGGATACGGGAGGACTAAAAAAGTAACCTTGATATTCGTCACACTCCGTTTGTCCGAGTACAACGAGTTGTTGCTCTCGTTCAACCCCCTCTGCAATCACCTTCAATCGTCGAGAATGGGCCAGTGTTATCACCGCCGATACAATCGACGCGTCTTCATAGTTGCGATCCAATTCCCGCACGAAAATCTCGTCCACTTTGAGAACGTCCACCGGAAACTGCTTCAAAAAACCCAACGAGCTATATCCGCGCCCAAAATCATCAACGAGGATTCTAATCCCCAGATCCTTCAGTTCTTGCAACTTCATCAGCGTATTTCGTTCATTTTTCATCAGCGTGGATTCTGTGATTTCAATAGAGATCAACTGCGGAGAAACGTTCATGTCGGCAAGAATCGAACGAAACCGTTGCACAAAATGATCGTTGCCTATTTCAACTGGCGACACATTGACTGCTATGGGAACGAGGTGTTTCCCTAAGCGTCTCCATTCTTCAATCCGACGGCATGCTTCCTTAAGCACGTATTCGCCCAACTGTTCTATCAGGCCCGTTTCTTCCGCCAGCGGAATAAATTCGCCGGGAGGCATCACCCCGATGACCGGGTGGCGCCAGCGAATCAACGCTTCCGCACTCACGACCGTTCCGCTCGTCACATCGACCTGAGGTTGGTATTCCAAAAACAGTTCGTTGTCTCTCAACGCCCTTCGAAGATCGTTTTCCAGACGAAACCGCTCATAGGCATGTTTGTGCAACGAGGGCATTTGAATTTGAAATCTGTTCTTTCCGCGCCTCTTTGCCTCGTACATCGCCGTGTCAGCGTTCCTGAGCAAATCCGCCGAGGACTCGCCGCTGACAGGGTACATCGCGATGCCGATACTGGAAGTCAAATAAAACTCGTACCCATCAAAGGCGATACAATCCTGCACCACGCGCAGGAGTCTCTCCGCCAGTTCTTTCGCCTCGTTTACGTGTTCGATGTGAGGAAGAAGCACGGCAAACTCGTCGCCGCCGAACCGAGCCAAAACGCCCCCTTCCTCCACACAACGCGACATGCGCTTCGAGACAATTCTAAGCACATCATCTCCGACATCATGCCCAAGCGCGTCATTGATGTACTTAAATCGATCAAGGTCAACGAACAGGACGGCCAGTTTCCCCTCGCCTTCCTGAGCTCGCGCCAAGGCACGATCCAATTGGTCAGAAAAAAGTCTGCGATTGGGCAACTCGGTCAGATGATCATGATGAGCCAAACTCCAAATTCTCTGCTCAACCTCACGCTGCTCCGTGATATCTTTGGCGATTATGTAGATTCCTGTGACCACGTCACCTTGATAGATGGGTATAGCATTTTCAATGACATGGATAATTCGTCCATCCCTGCAAACCAAGGTGTTTTCATACTCCTGCGCCTCACCCTGTAATGCCTTTTCCAAGAACGTATGTGATTTCTCTTGACCGATGAGAGTCGTGGCCGTTTGACGGTCCATGTGTTTTATTTCTTCCGAAGAATATCCCAGCATTTGCTCTGTTGCGTAGTTCATGTTCACTATTTGCCCATTTGCGTCCAATGCGATGATCGAATCCGAGTTATGTAAGAACAGCGACAAAAACTCGTTTTCCTTGTCGTGTAAACTATTCAAGTATTGTCGCTGCCGCCTCAACTGGCGAATGATCCAACTGAATAGAATCGGCGTGCTGATGAGAAGCATCCAAACTACATGAACCACCCGTTCCCAAGCCGTGTTTGATTCCCAGATGTGGCCGGATACCCATCGCCCCACGACTTGATATCCAAAGCCTTCAACGACCAATTCCAGGACAAACACGATTATAAACATTCGTACATACACACTTTGCGGCAGACCAACCCGAGCATCCCTCGTTGGCATCAAAGGCGCAACCCACCCTATTTGATATTGACCGTTCCCATTATCAACACATTTGCACACAACAAAAAGAGCATCCAAAAACCGATTACCCTTCTTACCATGGCAACTCGGCAGTCCTAGGCTCCGCCCGTAGACCCGTAGCTTTGCGACCCGTCGTTTCCGATACGGTTTGCCTTTATCCTCTTTAATTGTTCGGTATTTGCTAATAAAAACACATATTCCGACATAATTCGACACATAAAGGTATATCTCATCTTTGTTTGCTTGTCAATGCGTCTTAATACTGAGCTATTTGCGTTGTTGTTTCTTATGAGAGGACGCCTCTCAAATGACAAGCGTCCTCCGAAAGCCTAATAAACCGGCACAGTCGTGCACTTTGTCGTGCACACGGGAATGAGCAAGAAGAAGAGTACGAAAATGATCAAAAACACGACGGCCCATTGCGTGTATCCACCAAAACAACCCATTAGACGTCACCCCTTTGCAGTTTGATATCAATTTATGGCGGGATGTCACTTCATGCAGGGGGCAGACGGTGCGCGTCAAATGCCTTTTTTCGTTCAGGCATCCGCAGAGTCAGTGTGTTTGCTTCGATTCTTGTTGCATTGGGCGCGGGAGCACTGGATTCATACGGTCGCAGAGGATATCGAAACGGAAGACGAGACGAAACAGGTCACTGCATGGCGTTTCCATACCGGACAAGGGTATTACTGGGGCCGCCCAGTTGCTAGGCGGGCAGATCAGTGAAAGGCATCGCAGATATCAGCGAGCTTGGTTAGGGATCACTCGCAAGCAATGTGTGAAAACAACGCGCACATCCTGCACGTTCATCTGCCGCAGTCGTTGCGCGATCTCGGTCACCTTGCCTACGCCCATCACGGGCGCGTGGACGTCATCCACACTCCTGTTTCGGAGTCCGTCCTTTCAACATCTGCATGGGAATTTGAATCACCCGGTCCTCCCGTGGAAACGTGACGCACACCCGCTCCCCTCGGGAGGCGATTTGCGCCCACACGTCCTCTCGCGCCTGCCAAGGGATGCGAGCCAATTCTTCTTGTTCCCATCCCACCCCCGCGGAGAACCCCATCACCGCCGACACATCCCAAAATAGCGCCCGTTTCTGGACCAATTCGGACGTCACAGCCGTAAGCCCCGCCCTGTGAAAAGCGTCCAACATCCCTTCCCCCGATGTGAGAAAGTCCTTCGGACGCTCCCGATCATTCTTACTGGCCAACGCCAGCAAAGGCGCAAACCACTCCTTGAAAAAGGGGGCGTCCATAGAAAAGGGCAACGGATGAAAACTACCGACAATCCCTCCCGGTTTGACCACCCGTCGCATCTCGGACAACGCCTGCTCCAGTTGGGTAAAATGGAGAAACGACACACCCACTGCGGCATCAAACGCGCCGTCGGGAAAGGGCAACTGTTCCGCCCACGCCTGCTGGAACGTCACCCAGTCGCACTCCTGGTTCCGCTTCATTGCTTGATTGAGCATGCCTCTGGATGCATCCGTAGCCACGACGCGCCCTGAAGGGCCGACGGTTTTTGCCAGCCCCCCGTCAAAGGTGAACACCCCATCCCCACAGCCCACTTCCAACACCGTCATCCCCGGTTGCAGGTCCAGCCACTGCGTAAAACTCTGCCGATGGCCGACCCAGTCCGGCATCACCGCAGCGGCCAATTCATGAAAGTTCGACAGCAGATTGAAGCGCGAGAGGTGCAATTGACGGACGCGTCGAGCTAGATAGCCAGTCGCCTCCAGCCACTCCTCAGTGCGCAAAAACGTCTCTTGACCCTCGATCGTCAGAGATACCAGGCGTTGCCCCTCTCCCACACGAATCCTATAGTTGCCCCTTGCTACACCGAGCAGCAGTTCATCGCTCAGCGAATATTCCACCCAAGGGCGGTGCAGACGGCCCAGCGTGAAGTTGCGTTCGGACATCTCCTCGTAATAGGCAATCGCCTGCATGTTCTCATACTGCGTCGCCACACGATAGAGTTGCACCAATGTCGCCGGATCGTAATCCGAGCAAAACTGCCGTACCATAGCCATCGCCTGTTCAGTCAACTCCAGCGACACATCCGGTTGTCCGGTTTCCTCGTGTGCCAACCAGACCGCTGTCGACGCGGCAATCTCGTAAAATGCGGTGCGCGGCATCCGCGACGAAACGGGCATTGCGCCAAACGCCTGGGTCTGGAATTCGTCCGTCCAAGACGTGTTGATGAACTCTTGGGCCCCTTCGTCCAACAGGAAGAACGCCGCTTCGTCGACTCGGCCTCTGGCGTCAATCCCTGCCAACCAGGGGCTGATGACCAACCCTCGATTCAAAAAGTCGATCATGCTCTGCTCACTCGGAAATTCCACCATGATGGATCCCCCTCTTCGCGTTAGATCGCCGAATATTTCGACTATTTCGGCTATTGGCTATTCCCTCTTTAATCCTTGCTCATTTCAACAAGGCATTTCTTGCGATCTCTATCTTCGTAAGCAAGCAACAAATCTCCAACTGGCATGGGATGCGCTTCGATTTGACCTCTTATTTCATCTCTCCCCCATTTACTATGAAGGGGTAGTTACAACTACATACTATATCGCGGTAAAGTGTGTTGACATAGCACAAAATAACTATTTGTGACTATCCAGCCAACCCTCCGAAAACGACTTCTTCGCAAGCAGGATCAGAGACCATGATCGCGCGACTTCACAGCGGCTATGGAACATCCGCTAGCAGCGCCATTACCTCGACTGTCAGCGAATCATGAACGGCGACGATTTGTCCAGTTCTCACAGCAGGATTCATCCCCGTCCAAGTTGTCTTTCTGTAACCTATGCCTGCACCCGCAATCGAACCCATGCGTCGCCGCTGACTGACAGTTACGAATATTGACATTCCGCGTCGAATGAGCTAGCTTGAAATTGAACTTACCAAGGCTACTCTCAGATACATATTCTACGTAATCCTCTACTCGAAGTGGGCAAAGCGTACATAGGTTGTTAAAGCAGTAACTGAAGGAGTATTTCATTGCGGTTCCCGTCGCAGCGCGGGTGCGCACATTAATCTGCCCCAACGATGCACCGCTCGACTCAGTGACAAAAGGGGTCACGGGAACATGACGACTAAACGTAGACTACACACTGTAAGTAGGGGGATCGTCATCCAACGTTCCCGGGAATCCATGATGGTGGAGCATTTCCGTACGCTTTTCAAGTATTTCCCGGAGGCGATTTTTCTCAAAGACGGACAGGGCCGCTGGAAAATGATCAATCGGGCGGCCATGCAACTGTTTGATCTGGATGCCACGAAACCGTGGCGCGACTACACGGATGGGCAGTTGGGCGAACTCTACCCCAACCTGAAAACGAGCTATGAGGTTTGCGCGGCGAGTGATGAGCGCACCTGGCACGCTCGACGCGAAACGCAGGGTTATGAACGCGTGACGGATGCCACAGGCGGTGTCCATATGCTCGCAGTGCGTAAAATCCCCTGCTTTCATCCCGATGGGGCACGCAAAGCCTTGATGGTCATAGCACGGGAGATCAAGTCCCCGCACCGCCCGGAAGAACGCTTGCAACAACGTCAGGAAGAACTGGAGACGATTCTTGATGCAACCAGTACGGCGATTTGGTACAAGGACAAGACTCATAAGTTCTTGCAGGCGAACCGAGCCGCGTGCACATTAATTGGGAGAGACAAACGGGATATCGTTGGTCATCTCGATGCAGAGATTTTCCCCAATCATGTTCACCAGCACCGGGAAGCGGAACATCAAGTCATCGTCAGTCAACGATCGGTTTGGGACAGGATCGAAAAATTGGTGCTGCCCACGGGGCACACCGTCGATGTCGAAGTCGATCGAGTGCCCTACTGGCGCGGTTCGGATGTGGTCGGAGTAATCGTCTTCGCGAGGGATATCACCGAACGGCTAAGAATCGAGA